>CALZCR010000307.1 GCA_945631445.1 uncultured Corynebacterium sp.
CGCGGCGTCTGTGCCGGCTTCGGTGTAGGAGCCGAAGGTGTGCAGGCGGGAAGAGAGGTCGCGGATCTTGGGGTTGCCCGTCCTTTCTTCCTGGGCTTCCCGGGCGGCGGTCTGGTCCTCCTCCGATTCGTCGGCGACGGCGCGGGCGTCGACGGCGATCTGCGCCAGCGCCAGGTCGACCTCGCCGTTGTCTTCGGCGGTGGCGCTGGCCAGCAGCTGGATGGCGGAGGCCAGCCCGGAGGCGTCGCGGTGGACGGTGGCCTCCGGCAGGACCGCCGGGAAGGCGAGCACCGCCGTGCCGTCGCGGGAGACGCGCAGGCGCGAGGAGTTGTCCAGGCCCAGCGGGGTGCCGGCGGCCTCGGCGTCGGCGACGACGTCCGCCAGCGGGGCCAGGGCGTAGGCCACGGCGTGCGGGTTGAGCTCGGTGGGGTCGTCCGGGTCGGCGCCCGACTGGGCGACGGTGCGCAGCGGCAGCCCGTCGACCCAGTCCGAGACGATCAGGCAACCGGAGCGGTAGCCGAGGATGCGGATGTTGTCGGCCACGGCCGGGTGATCCAGCTTGCCCAGCCGGCGGGTATTGCGGGCGACCTCGGCGGCGACCTTGGCGGCCTCCGCGGTGGTGCGCGGAGCCAGCGGCGCTTGCCCGGAGGTGTCCACGAAGGTCAGCGCCACCTGCTTGCCGCTCTCGACCTCGACGGCCTGCCAGAAGCGGGCGCCCGGCACGGAGCCGTGGTCGGCGATGAGTCGGAACCGGCCGTCGGAGACCGGGGCGCCCGGCACCAGCCGCGGGCCGCGGACCACGCCGGCGGACATCGGGGGCGGCACCGGCGAGGAGTTGAAGCTGTCCTGGGCGAAAAGCTGCTCGGACAGGTCCCGGGCGTCGGGCGCGGCGATGTCGATGGCCTTGTCCTCGTCCGGGGTGATCACCTTGTTCAGGCCCGGGATGCGCGTCAGCATGCGGCCGACGTTCTGGACCTCCGGCAACCCGGACTTGGCCAGGACGACGCCGGTGACGATGACGAACACCACGCCGGCGACGGCCAATTCAATGAGCGTGCCGATGGACACGTGCAATCCTGCGAGCACGGACTCCAGCGCCAGGCTCAGCATCCAGCGCGCCAGTGCCGCCGCGGCGAGGCCGACCAGTCCGGCGGCCAGCGCCCATGCGGAGGTGCGCAGCACCGTGCGCGAGCCCAGGGGCCCGAGCTTGCGGCGCAGCAGCAGGGAGCCGATGACGGCGCCCGACACGAAGCCGAAGCCGTTGGCCGCGGCCAGCAGGATCACCACCAGCGTCGGACTGGTGGCCACCAGCGGCGCGAGGTAGCTGAGCACGATCTTTGTGGCGGTGATGCCGGCGATGATGAACGTGGGGGTCCAGGCCTCTTCCCGGGCGTAAAACACGCGCAGATGCAGCATCACCAAGGCGTACGGGATCAGCGTGAACGCCGAGAAACTGATCGACAAGCCGAGGACGTACGCCTCTTGGAAGTCCAGCGAGCCGTAGTGGAACAGCCCGACGCCGATGTCCGGGCCGAAGGCGGTCATGAACACGATGATCGGGATGATGGCGATGAACGTCAGCTTCGTGGCCAGGGACAGGTCCCGGACCACGCCCGCGTCGTCGCCGGCCGCCGCGTTGCGCGACAGGCGCGGCATGATCGCCGTCACCAGGGTCACGCCGATGATGCCGTAGGGTACCTGCAGCAACAGCCAGGCCTGGGAATAGATGTAGGGGGCGGCCTCGTCGGCGCCGGAGGCCACGCGGGTGGTCACGATCAGGCCGAGCTGGCTGATGGCCACGTAGACGATGATCGCGACGGCCATGCCGCCGAATTGCTTCAGCCGGGCGTCGATGCCCCACAGCGGGCGCAAGTTCACCCCGGCGCGTTTTAAGGCGGGCACCATGATGGCGCACTGGGCGACCACGCCCAGGGTGGTGCCCAAGCCGAGCAGCACCACGTGCGGGTCCAGCAGGTTCACCGGGACGGCGGGGTTGATCGAGCCCGGCAGCAACCCGTAGAGCAAGAGCGTGGCGATGGCGATGACGTTGTTGAGCACCGGGGCCCACGCGCCCGGCTTGAAGATCTCCTTGGTGTTGAGCACCGCCATGAACAGCGAAAACAGCCCGTAGAAGAAGATCTGCGGCAGCAGCAGATAGGCGAAAGAGGTGGCCAGCTCCACGTTGACCTGGCCGTCTTCGCGCAGCTGGATGCGGGTGAGGAAAGGAGCCGCGAGCACCGCGATGATTGCCACTATGCCCATCAGGGTGATGGTCAGGGTGAACAGCCTGCGGATGAAGGCGGCGCCTCGGTCGGGGTCTTCTCTTTCCGCCCGCACGAGAACGGGCACGACCAGGGAGGTCATGACGCTGCCGAGGACGATCTCGGTGATCATGTTCGGCAGGGTGTTCGCCGTGGTGAACGCCGAGGCGACGGCGCCGCCGAGCATCGCGCCGATGAGCAGGTTCCGGATGAAACCGGTGATGCGTGAGATCAGCGTCGCGATCGCCATCGAGCCCGTCGAGGCGACGACCTGCCGGTCGGAGGTCTTGGCCTCGTCCGTCCCGCCGGGGGCCGTGGCCTGGTTCTCGCCGCCGACGTCCGAAGCGGGCGCCGCCGGCGGAGTCGCGGGGGTCGTGACCGTAGCCGTAGCGGTGGCTGTAGCGGTGGCCGCCCCCGCCGTGGGGGCGGTGGTCAGCGACGACCGGTCGAGGCGGGCGCCGTCCTCCGGCTCCGGGTCGATCAACGGTTTGGGACGGGCCGTGGGGACGGGCGCCGGCGGCGACGGCGTGACGATGCGACGACGCAACCCCGCGGGCTGCGGGGTGCGGTTCTCATCGGTGGAAGGTGTGCTCACTGGCACTCCAATCTCGGTCGAAGGCGGGTCGAGGGTTACTGGGCGGCGTCATCTGGGGCGTGTGGCATTGGCCCATCATGCTGCTGGCCGGCTATGAATACGGCACGGCCTATTGGGGCGCCCCGGTGACCGGGCCGCTGCTGTTCTGCCTGATCGCCACGGTCATGGGCATTCTTCTGGACTATCTGTATGAAAAGACGGG
>CALZCR010000308.1 GCA_945631445.1 uncultured Corynebacterium sp.
AGCCGGTTCATCACATCAAGACGAGAAGCAATAGTCAGCATGCACTGACCATACATCAAGCACTGACCTATCGCCCCACCCCAAAGAGTGGGGCGCGTAAACGGATCCCGATATCCGTGCAGACGATTTCTGAAAAGATAGCCGCTTTGGGGTACACCCTATTGGGACGCCTCCCGGTCAGACGTTTCCCCTGTCCCAAAAGGTGGTTCCACACTTTTAGTACATCAAGTGTCAGTAAGTCAATGACCTTGTGCAGCAGCCCCTCCCCCACCTGGGCTGTCGACGGCATCGATGCTGTCAATTAAGAAAGCGCCCCGCGGCGTGTCCCAGCAGTCGCGGTCGGTTTCTCCAACACATAAAATCCTTCGGCGACGTCGTGCCGGACCTGCACGAATCCTTCCCGCACATAGAGTGCATGCGCGCCGGGGTTGGCCTCGTCGACGCACAGGGAGATCGCCGGAGACCCCAGATCCTGGGCCAACGCGGTGGCGGCGCGCAACAGGCGCGCGCCCAGTCCGCGGCGCCGCTGGCGGCCTTCGACGGCGATGGCCACCTCGGGCACCTCCGGGCGGGTGAATCCAAAGCCGTGGTATTCGGCGCTGCCCCAGTTCAACCAGGCGGCGCCGGCAGGGACGCCGCGGTGGTCGAAGGCGACGACGCCGCCGCGCTCAGCGCGCCAGGCGTCGACGTAGAAACGGGTGTCCTCCTCGAACCCCGGGCCGGGGTCGAGCGTCTCGTCCCCGAACACATCCGTCAGATAGTTCAGCCGCGCGATGTAGGTGCGGTCGGATTCTGTGGTCTCACGGAGGTGGAAGTCACTCATGGAGTAACAGGTTAGAACAACTCGCTGGAGGCGATCTTCGCGCCCTCCGCAAGCGAGCCGAGCTTGGCCCACGCGATGTCGCGGTGGATGCGCCCGCCCAAGCCGCAATCGGCGGAGGCGACGACGTTTTCCGGGCCGACGAGGTCGGCGAAACGGATGATGCGGTCGGCGACCAGACGCGGGTGCTCGAGGGCGTTGGTGTTGTGGGAGATCACGCCCGGGTAGAGCTTGAGACCCTCCGGCAGTTCGCGGTTCTGCCAGACGCGCCACTCGTGCGCGTGGCGCGGCCCGGCGGACTCGAAGGACAGTCCGCCGACCTTGGCCTCGAGGATGACGTCGACGATGTCGGCGAAGGGGATGTCGGTGGAGTGCGGGCCGTGCCAGGAGCCCCAGCAGATGTGCAGCAGGGTCTGCTCGCGCGGCAGGCCCTCGATAGCGGTGTTGATGGCGTCGATGCGCACCTTGAGGAAGTCGAGGTAGCCGTCGAGCGTCGGTTCCGGGTTGATCTGATCCCAGCTCTCGGCCAGGTCCGGGGCGTCGATCTGGACGGTGAAACCGGCGTCCGTGATGGCCTTGTACTCCTGGCCCATCGGCTTGGCTGCGGCCAACACGGCGGCGTCCTGGTCCTCGTAGTACTCGTTGGTCAACCGCACCGCGGAGCCCGGGGACACGGCGGCGAGGAAACCGGCGTTGTCTGCGCCGGCGGCGTCGAGGCCGCCACGCAGCAGGCGGGTGTCGCGGGCGACGGCGTCGGCGCCGATGTATTCGATCGGCCCGGTGACGGCCGGGAATTCGGTGACGTTGCCTTCCTCCTTGTCGAAGTTCTCGCCGGCGTCGGATTCCGCGTAGACGGCCGGGAAGGCCTCGAAGTCACGACGCGCCATGAATTCAGAGAGCACGACCTTGTCGGTCGGCTGCTTCGCCAATGCCGCGGCGTGGCGCTCGGAGTCGATGACCTCGAGGCCGGACAGGCGGGTGAAGACATAGGACCACCAGGCGCCGTAGTCGATCTCGGCGTTCATCAGGTGGCCGTACTCGCCCTCGTTGACGACGTCGATGCCGATTTCCAGTTGCTTGGCGACGACGCGGCGGGCCGATTCCTCCAGCACGCGGTTGAATTCCGCGTCGTCGATCTGTCCCTTGCTGCGCTGGTAGTTGGCCTCGATGAGCTCTTTCGGGCGCGGCAGGGAGCCGACGTGGGTGGTGAGAATACGGTCTGCAGACATGTGGGATGCCCTTTCTGGATCAGTGAAAACTCTGCTGACAGCCAGACCGGGGCTCCGGGTTGTGGCTCTGTCCTAAATTAGCCACCTAACGCCCAACCGTGCGAGGAATGCACAGTTTTATATTCACCTACGAAAGGAGATTTGTGCCTTAGCCCAGGATCCCCGGGCCCATCGTGGCCTTCAGATCGCCCATCAGGTTCCCGGTCCGCTCCACGCGCAGATGATCACCCAGCACCATCAGCTGCGACTGATCGCCGTGCACCAGGTTCAGATACACGTCGGAATCGCCGTGGTTGGCGGCCAGCACGTCCTTGAGTTTGCGGATGTTGTCCATCGTGCACTGCTCCGTGCGCATCGTCAGCCGCAGCGGCAGGCCCGCGCCGTTGCCCGGGCCCAGCTCCGGCACCCGGATGTCATCGCAGAACAGGCTCATCCGCTCGTCGCGGATGCGCACCTGCGCCTTCGCCAGGATGATGTTGTCCTCCACGATCTGCGGAGCCACCAGCGAGTACACCTTGTTGAACACGAGGATCTCGACCTGGGCGCCGTTGTGGTCCTCCACCGTCACGATCGCCCACGGGGAGCCGTCCTTCTTGGAGAAGCGCCGGTCCACGCCCGAGATGATCCCGCCGATGGTGACCTCCTGGCCGTGGCGCATTTCCCCGGACAGGATCTGCGTCAGCGCCGTGTCGGTCTGCATCTCCAGGGCCTCTTCGAAGCCGTCCAGCGGATGGCCGGAGACGTACATGCCGAGCATCTCGCGCTCGAGGGTCAGCTCGTGCTTACGGTCCCACTCCTCGTCGGGCACGTCCAGCTTGAAGGCGTTGTCGGCGGGACCGTCCTCTCCCCCGCCCAGGGCGGCGAACAGGTCGAACTGGCCCTTGTCAGCGGCCTTCTTGGTGGTCAGCACGCTGTCGACGGCGTCGTCCGAGATCAGCATCAGGCCCTTGCGAGGGTGTCCGAG
>CALZCR010000309.1 GCA_945631445.1 uncultured Corynebacterium sp.
CTTCGCCAATATCGTCCAGGGCTTGGCGATCGATGCCAACCGGCAAATTGATTCCAGCCTGGGTGCCATGTTCGGCCTGTTCAACCCGTACGCTGTGCTGGGGGCGTTGGCCTTCGTCTTGCTGTTCATGGTGCACGGCGCCACCTTCCTGGGCATGAAGGTGCATGAACCGCTGCGCAGCCGTGCCCACTGGCTGGCCCGTCGGCTGACCATCCCCGCCGCGCTGGCCACCTTCGGCTTTGCGGCATGGACCCAGCTGGGGCACGGGGACCCGGTCCTCTGGATCGCCGTTGTTGTCCTCGCCCTGTGTGTGGTCGTCGGCTCGGTGGCCATCCTGCGCAACCGCGACGGCGTCGCATTCGCTGCCACCGCCGTGGCCGTGGCGACCCTGGTGGTGCAGATCTTCGCGACCTTGTTCCCGAACGTCCTGCCCACCTCACTGGCCGATGGGGTGTCGTTGAATATCTACAACGCCTCCAGCTCGGACTACACTTTGACCTTCCTGTCCTGGGGCGCCCTAATTCTGGTGCCGTTCGTCCTGGCATCGCAGGGTTGGACCTTCTGGTCCTTCGCCAAGCGGATCAAGGTGTGAGCCGGATGCAGGGGCCTATTGACCCTAGACTCCTCGCCCTGGTTCCGCCGGTGCGGGGCCTGATCCTGCGCACGGGCGTGCTGCAGGCGTTTATCACCGTGCTGGTGCTCGCCCGCGGCGTGCTCATCGGCTGGGTCGCCGCGCGCGTCATCCTGGACCGTGGTGCCGACTGGGAGGTGCTGACCTGGCCAGTGGTGGCCCTCTTCGCCGCCATCGCCGTCCACGGCGTCGTGGCTGCCCGCGCGCAACGCTCCTCCTCGGAGAGCGTCGGGCGGGTCGTCGACACCCTGCGTGCCAAGGCGTTGGCCGCGTTACGACGTCGCGATCCCCGCCGCGTGCAGGAGGAATCGGCCCACTGGCGCGAGGTCCTCACCGATGGCACCGAGAATTTTCGGCCCTACCTGAACGAATTCCTGCCCTCCCTGGTCGCTGCCGCGCTGGCGACTCCGGCCGCCCTGGTCGTGGTGCTGGTGGCTGACCCCGTCTCCGGGATCTTGGCGCTGGTGACAGTGCCATTGATTCCGGCCTTCATGGTGTTGATCGGTAAGCTGACCGCCGCCCATACACGACGTCGTCTGGAGGTGACTAGCGCTCTGGGCGGGCAGCTGGCGGACTTGTTGTCCGGCTCGCTGACACTGCGGGCACTGGGCGCCACCCACCAGCCGAGCAGACAGCTGCGGTCCACGGGGCGTCGCCACGAAAAGGCCACCATGTCGGTGCTGCGCCTGGCGTTCCTGTCGTCGTTTGCCCTGGAGTTCCTGGCCACCCTTGCGGTGGCGCTGGTGGCTGTGAGCATCGGGCTGCGCCTGGTGGACGGCAACATGGAGCTAACCGCAGGACTGATCGCACTGATCGTGGTGCCGGAGGTGTACAACCCGATCCGGCAGGTGGGCACGAACTTCCACGCCGCCGCCGACGGACTCACCGCCGCCGAGGAGATCCTGGAGCTGCTGGACGAAGATGAGACTCGCCCCGTGGGCCACCACGGCCGGAACTACCTGACCCACTGTGGCTCCCCCGCGGGCGTCCAGCTGACAGTCACCGACCTCAGCGTGGGCGGCCGCGACGGCACGAAGCCGGAGAACCTGAGCTTCACCGCCGAACCCGGGAAGATCACCGTCCTGTACGGCGACAACGGCTCCGGAAAGTCCACCGTGTTCCTCGCCGTCCTGGGCGCGCTGCCGGATGACCTGGTCACCGGAGAGATCACCGCCCCGCCGCCGGAACGCACGGCCTATCTGCCAGCCCGGCCGGTGCTGGTGCCCGGCAGCGTCGAGGACAACCTCGTGCTGCTGGGTGCGCAGCGCAAACCGGCCACCGAAACCGCCGGGAACCTGTGGTTCGACGTACCGTTGAAACGCCGTCTCGGCCCACAGGGCGAGGGCCTCTCGGCGGGCCAGAGCCAACGCCTGACCCTGGCCCGCACTCTGGCCCGCGGCAGCGGACCCACGCTGCACCTACTGGATGAACCCAGCGCGCACCTGAGCCCGGAGCTGGTAGAGGCCCTCTCCACCGAGCTGCGCCGGCGCGTTGCGGCCGGACACACGGTGGTGCTGGCCACCCATGACGTTCGCCTGGCCGCAATCGCAGATGAGGTGGTGTACCTGTGAGAGCAGATATTCGATCACTTAACGGAATGCTCCGCCTGGCTGGGGTGCGGCACCGTGAGATTATCGCGGGCGTCGCGGCCGGCTCCATCACCCTGATCTCTGCGCTGACCCTGACCATCGTCTCCGGTTGGTTGATCACCAAGGCCTGGCAGATGCCACCGGTGATGGACCTGACGGTCGCGGTCACCGCCGTGCGGGCGCTGGGCATTTCTCGGGCGGTATTCCGTTACGTGGATCGGTTGCTCAGCCACCGCATCGCGCTGCGTGCCCTGACCACGTTGCGTTCTCGGGTCTTCGATGCGCTGGCCTTCGACCATACCGGTTCCGGGCGGGGGCATCTGTTCACCCGCGGCGACGGGCTGGTGCGCCTGGTTGCAGACACCGAACGCGTCACCGATGTCATCGTGCGCGCCGTCGTGCCCGCTGGGGTGGCGGTGGTACTCACCGTCTTTGCAGTGGCCGGGGCTACTTTGCTGCATCCCGTGGCGGGTCTGGTTCTGTCACTGGGCTTCGTGGTCACCGGAGTGCTTGCCCCCTGGCTGGCGGTGCGGGCAGCCAGGCGCTCACGTCGGATACTCGCCGAGGATAATTTCGAAGTGGCTCTGGATGAGCTGCTGGACCACCGCGTGGAGTTCGCCGCCGCCGGTCTGGAAGAGCAGCGCGAGGATCTGGCCGTCGCGGCGTCGCGATGCAGTAGCAACGCCACCGTCGCCGCCGAGAAACCCTTGGCAACGTCACAGGCGCTGATCCAGTGGTCCACCGGCCTGGCCGGGGCACTGACGGTGATCGTCGCCGCGCTGGCATAC
>CALZCR010000310.1 GCA_945631445.1 uncultured Corynebacterium sp.
TGTTGTGGACCCGCGCCGGCGCCGGCGACCCCGACATGACCTTAAACACCCTGCGCAGGTTGATGACGGCACTCGGCGACGACGCCGTCTACCTCGACGCGGCGCTGCGGCGCGACGAGATGCTGCGCGTGCGGCTGTTCGCGCTCTCCGGCGGCTCCACCCTGTTGGGCGATCACCTCATCGCCAACCCGGAGATCTGGGTGGAGTTGGCTGAGCCGCTCCCGGAAGCCCACGAAATGATGTCTGTCATGCTGCGCAGCGTCGAGGCCGAGCCCCTCGACGGCGCCGCCGACTTGAGCACCCCGGGCACCTACCGCGCCGGCCTCAGCGGCGGGAAGGCGAAGCTGGCGCTGCAGCTGACCTACCGCACCCTGATCATGCGCATCGCCGCCTGCGACCTGGCCGGCACCTTCGCCGCCCGCCGTGGGGCGGGGGCGGGGCAGCCGGAGCTGGATTTCACCTCGGTCACCTACCTGCTGACCGCGCTGGCCGACGCCGCGTTGACCGCCGCGCTGGCCGTGGCGGTGCGCACCGTTTACGGCGACGCCGAACCCGACACCAGCTTGGCGGTCATCGCGATGGGCAAGTGCGGCGCCGTGGAGCTGAACTACATCTCCGACGTCGACGTCATCTTCGTCGCCGAACCCGCCACCCCGCGGGCGAACCGCCTGGCCGCGGAATTCAACAAACTCAGCTCCGCCTGCTTCTTCGAGGTCGACCCGAACCTGCGCCCGGAGGGCCGCTCCGGCGCGTTGGTGCGCACCCTAGACAGCCACCGCGCCTACTACCGGCGCTGGGCGGAGACCTGGGAGTTCCAGGCCCTGCTCAAAGCCCGCCCCATGACGGGCGACATGGCGTTAGGGGCCGAATACAAGGCGGTCGTCGACCCGCTGGTCTGGGCGGCCTCGCAGCGCGAGTCCTTCGTCGACGACGTGCAAGCCATGCGCGGACGGGTGCTGGAAAACGTGCCCGGAGACATGCAGCAACGCGAGCTCAAGCTCGGCGCCGGCGGGCTGCGTGACGTGGAGTTCGCCGTCCAGCTGCTCCAGCTGGTCCACGGGCGCAGTGACGAGAGCCTGCGTGTGACCACCACCACGGAGGCGCTGCGCGCGCTGGTGACCGGCGGCTACATCGGCCGTGAGGACGGCACCGCCCTGATCGAGGCCTACGAGTTTCTGCGCTTGCTGGAACACCGCCTGCAGCTGCAGCGGCTGCGCCGCACCCACGCGCTGCCCGCCGAGGACGACGACTACGAATGGGCCTGGTTGGCCGCCGCCACCGGCTACACCGCCACCGCCCAGCGCTCCGCCGTGCAGGAACTGGAGCGTGACCTGCGTCAACGCCGGCGCACCGTGGCTAACCTGCACGCCAAACTTTTCTACCGTCCGCTGCTGAATTCCGTGGTCACCATGAGCGTCGACGAGCTCGCGCTGTCCAAGCAAGCCGCCACGCTGCAGCTGGGTGCGCTGGGCTACCTCCATCCGGAGCGGGCGTTTCAGCACCTGTCCGCCCTGGCCTCGGGCACCTCGCGTAAGGCGAAGCTGCAGGCCATCTTGTTGCCGAGCCTGCTGGAGTTTTTGGGCGAGACCGCCGACCCGGACGCGGGCCTGCTCAACTACCGGAAGTTGTCGGAGGTGGCCTTCGACAAGACGTGGTTTTTGCGCACCCTGCGCGACGAAGGGGTGGTGGCTGAACGGCTCATGCTCGTGCTGGGCACCAGCCCGTATGCATCAGATTTGATCATCGCCGCCCCGGAGGTCGTCAGGCTGTTGTCGGACGGCTCCGCCGGCCCGAAGCTGATGGATCCTGCCCCGGACCAGGTCTCCCGCTCGCTGGTGGCCGCCTCCAAACGCCACGCCGACCCGGACAGGGCAGTGTCTGTCGCGCGCTCGCTGCGCCGGGCGGAACTGGCGCGCATCGCCATCGCGGACTTGCTCGGTTTCATGGAGGTCGACCAGGTCTGTCTCGAGTTGTCGCTGGTGTGGAACGCCGTGCTGGAGGCGGCCCTGCGCGCCGAAATTCGCTACAGCCTCGCCCACGGCGACTGGGAGGAGCCGCCCGCCCGCATCGCGGTGATCGGCATGGGTCGACTCGGCGGCGAAGAGCTCGGCTACGGCTCCGACGCGGACGTCATGTTCGTCATCGAACCCGCCGACGGCGTCGAAGACGCTGAAGCGGTGCGGTGGGCCTCCGGCATCGTCGAGTCCTTGCGTCGGCGCCTGGCCCGGCCCTCCAACGACCCGCCGTTGGAAGTCGACCTGGGGCTGCGGCCCGAGGGTCGCTCCGGCCCGGTGGTGCGCACCGTCGCCTCCTATGCCCGCTACTACCGCACCTGGGGCGACACCTGGGAGCTGCAGGCGCTGCTGCGCGCCGCCCACGTCGCCGGTGACGCGGACGTCGGCCGTGCTTTCCTGCACGCCGTCGATCCGTTCCGCTACCCGGAAGAGGGCGTCGGCGAGGAGCAGGTGCGCGAAGTCCGCCGGATGAAAGCCCGCATCGACGACGAGCGTCTGCCGCGTGGCGCCGACCGCACCACCCACACCAAGCTCGGCCGCGGCGGACTCACCGACATTGAATGGACCGTGCAGCTGTTGACGATGCTGCACGCGCACAAGATCCCGGAGCTGCACAACACCTCCACCCTGGAGATCCTCGACGTGCTCGAGAAACGCGACGACCCGGCCATCATCTCCGCCGCCAAAGTCCGCGTCCTGCGTGAGGCCTGGCTGATGGCCACCAACGCGCGTAACGCGTTGGTGCTGGTGCGCGGCAAACGCCACGACCAACTGCCGCAACCTGGCCCGCAGCTGGCGCAGGTCGCCGGCGCCGCCGGTTACGACGCGGATCATCCGACCGAGTTTTTGGAGACCTATCTGCGCAAGACCCGCCGTGCGCACAACGTCGTGGAAGAAATCTTCTGGGGCGAGCCCGCCAGCCACGAATACACTTAGTCCCTCGAAGCTGCGGGAGGACCCTGAAAAGACCCTGACTTTCGCCCGGA
>CALZCR010000311.1 GCA_945631445.1 uncultured Corynebacterium sp.
GCCAGCGCGGCTTTGAGGCTTAACGTGGCGACGATTTCGACGGCGATGGCGGCGATGAGCAACCAGAGGGCGCGGCTACTTGTGCCAGTGGACTCGGTGGACATGCAGTGCCACTCTAGTGCCGTCGTGGGTCAATCCGTCCTCGTCCCACCGCGGCACGGACGCCGCCGGGTCGTGGCTGGAGCCGTCGGCGCGCACGACCCGCCACCAGGCGCTCAGGTGCCCGTAGCGGCGCATGATCGTACCGACGTGGCGTGCCCCGCCGCCGACTTCGGCGGCCAGATCGCCGTAGGTGGTCACCTCGCCGGGGACGAGCGTATCGACGAGCGCGAGCACCGCCTCCGCCCGGTCCGGCAGCTGCAGCACCTTACAGTCCCAGGATGTCGTCCGCCTCGCTGAGCTGCGCCTCGTCGACCGGCTCGTCGACTTCGCAGAGGGTGACCGTGGCGCCGGTGGAATCGGCGATGATGGTCAACCGGCCGAATTCGGAGTCGAAGGGCTCGCGGATGACTTCCCCGCCGAGCTCGGTTGCCCGGCGCGCCGCGTAGTCGACGTCGGCGACGCCCAAGAAGGATTGCCAGAAGCTGGGGACCTGGGGTGGGAATTGTCCGTGGGCGTCACGGATGCCGGCGAAGGCGGCGCCGTCTTGCATGGCGGTGGCGTACCCGTAGTCGTCGTTGCCTAGGGCGACGATTTCCCAGTCGAAGAGTTCGTTGTAGAAGTCGATGGCGGCGGTGAAGTCGGTGGTGGCGGTGAGTTCGTGCCACACGGCGGTGCCGGGTTCGCCGGCGGCGACAAACGAGTCTTCGCCGGCGGGTTCGATCAGGCCGAAGAGTCCGCCGGTGGCGTCGGCGAGCACGGCCATGGTGCCCAGCTGCACGGCGGTGGATTCACCGAGGGCGCGCCCGCCGCTGGTTTCGGCCTTGGTGCGGTCGGCTTCGATGTCGTCGGCCAGGAAGTAGGTCACCCAGGTGTCGGGCATAGCGCCGGATTGCGGGATGATGCCGGCAACCGGCAGGCCGTCTTTGCGGGCGATGCGGTAGGCGGAGTCCTCGCGGTCTTGGCTGATCTCCCAGCCCAGGAGCTTGGAGTAGAAGTAGGAGGATTTACGCGGGTCGGAGCTGGACAGGTCGATCCAGTAAGGCATGCCGCCGATGGCTTCGAATGCGGGCATTTACAGGTTCCTCCACTTTTCTGGGTCGAAGTCGTCGTCGGCGGTGGCCTCGTCGAAGAATTCTTCGACGGCGTCGGTGACCACTTGGGCGCAGGCGCCGTCCACGCAGACGACGTCGCCGTCGTACAGGGTGCGGCCGCGGCGGGTGTCGGTCTCGTCGTTGACGCTCACCCGGCCGTCGGCGATGGCTTCTTTCGCTTGTCCGCCGGAGTCTACGAGGCTGGCCAGTTTGAGGAATTGGCCGAGCTTGATGGAATCGTCGCTAATCGACACCTGTGTGGGCATGTGCGTGATCCTACCCGGCGGGCGGGCGGGCGCTCGGGCGGGGTGAGCGGGATTTCGACCAGACGTATCTCTGCTGTGGCCCCGGTTTTCGCCTCATGCGTCTGGTCGAAGGCACACCGTCAGTCCGTCAGCTGGCGCAGCGTGACATTCAGGCGGCCCTCTTTCAGCCCGCAGCCGTCCGGCAGCGTCCCGGCGCGCACGGCCGGTACCCCGTGGTAGGCGCGGCGTTTCGCCCCGCCGAAGACGATGAGGTCGCCGCTGAGTAAGGCGACGTCGTCCCAGGGGCGGTTGCGGTGCTCGGTGCCGCCGATGCGAAACAGCGCCTCGTCGCCGACCGACAGGCTGACCACGGGTGCGGCGGAGGCTTCGTCGGCGTCGATGTGCATGCCCATGCGCGCCCCGGGCGGGTAGTAGTTGACTAAGGCGACCTCGGCGCGGAAATTCTCGGCCCGGGGGCGCAGGGTCTCGTCGATGTCGGCGGCGGCACGGACCGCGGCTTGGGCCAGTTCCTGCCACGGCCCCGGGATGGGTGGCACGGCGGTGCCGTCGATCTCGGCGACGTAGCCGTAGGGGCGGGTGCGCCAGAACCTGCCCAACGGCATCATCCATACGCTCATCTGCCCGGAGCCGACGACCGGTCGGCGCATCGCCACCGGGGTGCCCGTGACGGAGCGGGCGATCTGACGGGCCTGCTCGACCAGCTCGCGTTGCCGCGGCAATGGCAACCAGCCCGGCAGATGGGCCACGCCGTCGGTGACGCGGACGGCGGGGCGCGGCAGGTCGTCGAAAAGCATGGGGCTCCTTGGCAAGATAGGGACATGTCTGATCCTAAGTACTCCACCTTTGACCGCATGAGCTCCGGGCAGTGGTATCTGCCCGGCTCCGAGGAGTTGGAGGCGATCCATGCCCACGCCCGTGAGCGGCTGCGGGAGTTCAACGCGCTGGGCAACCTCGATCTAGCTCGCGCGGAGGCCCTGTTGGGCGAGGTCCTCGCCGCGGGTTCCGCCGTGCCGGAGTGGTGGGCGCCGACGCAGGTGGAATACGGGCGCAACACCACCTTCGGGGAGGGGTGTTTCGTCAACGTCAACATGGTCATCCTCGACTGCGCGCCCGTCACCGTCGGCGCACGCACGCTCTTCGGGCCCAACTGCGAGCTGATCACCGTCGGGCACCCGGTCAACGACTTACAGATGCGCCGCGACGGCTGGGAGCAGGCTCGTCCGATCACGATCGGCGCGGACTGCTGGTTCGGCTCGCGCGTCTCCGTCATGCCGGGCGTGCGCGTCGGCGATCGCTGCGTGGTCGGTGCCGGCACGGTGATCACGAAAGACGTCCCCGACGATTCCCTGGTCATGGGCGTACCCGGCCGGGTCGTGCGCACCCTCAACCAGGAAGGCGACGCGCTGGAGCGCGAGGAACTCGATGTTTAACCTCACCGCCATCGGCGCGGGACTGCCCGTCGCCGAGACCATCGACCAGCTGCCCCCACTCATCGAACAGACCGGCTCACTGGTCGTGGAAGCCCCGCCCG
>CALZCR010000312.1 GCA_945631445.1 uncultured Corynebacterium sp.
CGTCCCCGCTGCCGGCGACCCACTGCCAGTTGAAGGCGTTGCTCGCCGGATCCGCGTCCACGAGCGTGTCCCAGAACCATTCTTCGCCGTGGCGCCAGTGGATGGCCAGGTTCTTGCACAAAAAGGACGCCACGACCATGCGCACGCGGTTATGCATGTGGCCGGTCTGCCACAGTTCGCGCATGCCGGCGTCGACGAGCGGGATGCCCGTGGTCCCCGCCCGCCACTCGCCGAGATCGCCCAAAAAGCCCTCGGCGTGCACGGCGCGGCGGCCGTCCCTGCCTTCTGCCATGCCCAGGGAAAATTCCTCCGGATCCCACGACCAGGGGAAGTCGTCGAATTGTTTACGCATATTCGCCGTGGCCAGATCCGGGTGGTGGTAGAGCCGGTGCCAGGCGAAGTCCCGCCACATCAGTTCATTTTGGAATGCGGTCCCGTCCTCACCGGCGTCGTCGAGTTCCTCCACGGCCGCCCAGACCGCGTGCGGGCTGACCTCCCCGAACCGCAGGTGCGGGGACAGGCTGCTGGTCGCCGGCACCGAGGGCACGTCACGGCCAGCAGCGTAACCCGGGTCGCCGTCCATGCCGTTGATGCGCTCGAGGAAGTCGGCCAGGCGGCGTCGAGCCCCGTCCTCGCCCGGTTCCCACACCTCGGCGAGCTTGGCGGTCCAGTCCGGCTCCCGGCGCGCGGGATGGCTCGGCAATAAGGCCAGGTCAGTCAGGTCGGCGCGGGTGGCCTCCGGCTCGGCGCCGAGGCCGCGGAGACCTCGGGGCGCACCGCTCGGCGGTACCACGCCTTGGACGAAGCTGGCCTCGACGGTGGTGCGCAGTCGGCGCGAGAACGGCGTGTAGACCTGATAAGGGCGATCCTGCGAGTTGACCACCTCCCACGGCTCCGCCAGCAGGTGTCCGGCGAAGCTGTGCGCTTGGACGCCTTGCGCCCGCAGCAGGGTTTTCAGGGAAGCGTCGATGTCGCGCTGCGGCTGTTGGTAGCGGCGGCTCCAGGAGACGTAGGGGGCGCCGACCTGGCGGGCCACCGTTGGAATCAGCTGCAGCGGATCGCCGTCGAGGATGATCAGCGGCACGTCGTAGTCGGCGAGCGACGCCGCGAGACGTTCCAGGCTGTGGTGCAGCCACCACTGCGTGGCCCGGCCGAGTGGACGTACCTCGGTGGCCTCCGGGTCTTCCCGCACATAGACCGCGACCACGGGGCCGTGCTCGGCGGCGGCCGCCAGGGCCGCGTTGTCATGCAGGCGCAGGTCGTCGTGGAACACCATGACCGCGGGGCGGTGAGCTGCCAGATTGGGAACGCTCTCCGCCAGTCGTTGCAGGGTTCGGCTGTTGCTCATGTCGCTGTCAGTCATATCGCCCAACCTAACGCGGTGCGTCCGTTTCCCGCCACGACATGGTCGGGTGGTTTTCCCTACGCTGGCGGCTAGGAGGTAATCGACATCTCCCACGCACACACCGGACGCCCGCCCGCCACTGAGCGTTCCACCGGCGCCGAGACCGGATGGGCGTTACCGGTCATCACGCTGGTCGGCACCGCCGTCGCCATCGCCGCCGCTTTCTTAGGCAGCGGCGCGTTAGGCGGCACCCCCATCGCCGAGGCCGCCGGCGGCGCGCTGTCGGCCGACGCCACGCCGCTGGCCCCGGGCAGTCCCGCTTTTCGCATTTGGAGCGTGATTTACCTCGGTCTGATCGCCTACGCGATCTGGCAGCTCTTCGGGGTGGCTCGCCGCTCGCCGCGGCAGGCGCAGTTGCGGCCTTGGGCGCTGGCGTCCATTCTGCTCAACTCCGTCTGGATCTGGATGGTCCAGCTCGGTTCCCTCATCGCCTCCGTCGCGGTGATCGTCGTGCTCTTGGCGGTGCTCATCCGCATCATGTATATCCTCGGCCGCGAGCGGACCGGCGGCTGGGTGGAGTGGCTGGTCAGTGACCTGGCCTTCGGCCTGTACTTCGGTTGGGTGCTGGCGGCCACCTTCGCGAACACGTGGGCCTGGCTGGCGGACGCCGGCGCGGACGTCTTCCTCGAAATCCCCATGGGTGTGGTCGGCATTGTCGTGGCTGCGCTGATCGCCGTGACGGCGGCGGTGCTCGACGGCGGCCGGGTCGCGCCAGCGCTGGCCACGGCCTGGGGCCTGGGGTGGATCGCGGCGGCTCGCACGGAGGGCCAGTTCGAGTCCGAGACCCTGGTGTGGGCGGCGGGCGTCGCCGCTGTCGTCGTGCTCCTCTCCCCTGCCCTGGGGCTGCTGCGTCGACGGGGACGGAACACGCAGACGAGAGTGTGACCCAGTGGCGGGAAGCCACGTGATTTCCGGGCATTTCCCGGCGCGCGGCAAGTTTTCTCCCAGAAACCTTCCGTGGTGATCTATCCTCGAGCTGGCCGTCTAATACTCATCGGTTCCGCTGGCCGAATCTTGTCGCCGCCGCGTCGAGGGATGCCCGGAAGTTTGGAGAACATCACTGTGACCACAGTTTTTACCCGGTTACGCCGCGCGGGCGCCGTGACCGCAGCCGCTTTGGGCGCCGCCGCCCTGCTGGTCGCCCCGGCGGGCGCACAAGACGGGGCGGACCCCCTCGCCCCGGACGTCACCCGGGAGGACTGCCCGATCCAGGTCGTGGACCCCGCCGCCGAGTGCGGCAGCATCGAGGTTCCCCAGGAATACTCCGACCCGAGCGGACCGACCATCTCGGTGGGCTTCGTTCGTTACCCGGCGACCGACCAGAGCACCAAGCTGGGCACCGTCTTCGGTAACCCGGGCGGCCCGGGCGGTGACGCCTACGGCTACTTCAGCAGCGGCGCCGGCTTCGACTGGCCGCAGGCCATCGTCGAGGAATGGGACCGTGTCGCCGTCCAGCCTCGCGGGTTGCCGGGCTCGACGCCGCTGGATTGCACCACCCCGGGCCCCAACGCAGCGGTGGACTACCACTTGTCCTCCGGGGCCTTCTTCCAGGACTCCTGCGAGCAGG
>CALZCR010000313.1 GCA_945631445.1 uncultured Corynebacterium sp.
CCCCGTCCGGCTTCCGATCTGTCTCGGGCTGACGAGAGGGCTCCTACTACTCACCGCTCGGCGGGACGGGCTGCGTGAACGCATCGTCACGCCTGCGCGCTTCGCGCGGGCCGCCGCGGCGCTGGCCGAAGGCGTCGGCCCCGTCGCCATCGACACCGAACGCGCCTCCGGCTTCCGTTACGACGACCGCGCCTTCGTCCTCCAGCTGCGCCGTAAGGGCGCCGGCACGTTGCTCATCGACCCGGAAGGCCACCGAGGAGAGGTCACGGCCGCGTTCGCGGGCGTCCTCAATTCCGCGGACTGGGTGTTGCACGCCGCCGCCTCCGACCTGCCGTCGTTGGCCATGCTGGGGCTGCACCCCGCCCGGCTCTTCGACACGGAGCTGGCGGGGCGCCTGGCCGGGTTGGAGCACGTCAACCTCGCCGCCATGATCGAATATTTCTTCGGCTTCCGGCTGGCCAAGGGCCACGGCGCCGAGGACTGGTCGCAGCGCCCCCTGCCGGAGAAGTGGCTGGCCTACGCCGCCCTGGACGTCGAGTTGCTGCTGGATCTCGCCGAAGCCATGACCGAACTTCTCGACGGCCAAGGCAAGCTGGAGTTCGCCGAACAGGAATTCGACCACCTCGTCGAGGCCCACAGCATCGCCCCCGAACCGGTCACGTGGCGCGACGTCAAGGGCGTGGGGACGCTGCGCCGCCCCGAGCAACTCAACGTGGCCCGTCATCTGTGGCGGACCCGCGAGGACATCGCCGTGGCCGAAGACCGGGCGGTGTCGAAGATCCTGCCGAACAAGGTCCTCGTCGAGATCGCCCGCACCATGCCGACCGATCGCCGCGACTTGAGTTCCGTCCGCGGCTTCCCCGCCCGCCGGCGCTCCGCCACCACGTTCTGGTTCACCGAGCTCACCCACGCCCGCCGCGTTCCCCGCGAGCAGTGGCCGCAGCCGCTTCCCCGCCGGGAGTCGGTGCCCTCCAAGCCGCTGTGGCAGCGGGAGTTCCCGGAGTCCTGGGCCGTCTACGAACAGATCCGCGAGCAGATCGGCGAGTTGTCGGAGACCACCGGGATCCCGGTCGAGAACTTGCTGCGCCCCGCCGTCGTGCGCGAGGCCGTGTGGGCAGGCAAGGAGACCGGGGAGATCATCTCCCCGGCGTGGTTGGGCGATTGGTTGCGCTCCCGCGACGTTCGGCCGTGGCAGATCCAGCTGGTGGGCCCGCTGCTCGCCGACGCGCTCGCCGCTTAGGGAAGCTCGTCAGTCCCGGTCGAAGAGGTTTTCCATCCAGCCCAGGACCGAGGCGGTCGCGCCTTCCGCGTCGAGCCCCACCTCCGCCAACAGCTCGGAGCGTGAGGCGTGCCGGGGGAAAACGTCCGGGAACGCCAGGTGGCGGATCGGGGTGTCGATCTCGGCGGCGTTCATCGCCTCGGAGATCAAGGAGCCCACCCCACCCCGGATAACGCCGTCTTCGACGGTGACCACCAGGTCATGGTCGTCGGCCAGCGCCAGCACGGAGCCGGGCACCGGCGCCACCCACCGGGGGTCGACGACAGTGACCGCAGCCTGCTCTTCCGCGAGCGCCTCGGCCACCGCCAGGGCGACGTCTGTGAGCGCGCCGGCGGAGACGATGAGCACGCTGACCGCGTCGGGGTCCTCGTCGCCGGCGTCGGAGTAGCGCAGAATGTCGACGCCGTCGGTGAGCCGGGACACGGCTTCCACGTCCGCAGGCAGCTCGCCCTTGGGGAAACGCACGACGGTCGGGCCGTCGTCGACGGCGAGGGCTTCCTGAAACTGCTCGCGCAGCCGGGCGCCGTCCCGGGGCGCGGCGATCCGGATGCCCGGGATGATCGAGGCGATCGCCAAGTCCCAGACGCCGTTGTGGCTGGCGCCGTCGCTGCCGGTGACGCCCGCGCGATCGAGCACGAGCGTGACCGGCAGCTCCAGCAGGCCGACGTCCATGAGCAGCTGATCGAAGCCGCGGTTGAGGAACGTCGAGTACAGGGCCACGACCGGGTGCATCCCGCCGAGCGCCAAGCCGGCGGCGGAGGTCACGGCGTGGGCCTCGGCGATGCCGACGTCGAAGAAACGTTCCGGGAATTCGTCGGCGAAAGGCTGCAGCCCCGTCGGCCCGGCCATGGCGGCGGTGATCGCCACGACGTCCTCGCGGTCGCGGCCGGCTGCGACCAGCTCCTCAGAAAAGGCGGAGGTCCAGTTCGGGCCGGGGGCGGCGCCGGACGGTAGACCCGTGACCGGGTCGATGATGCCCGTGGCGTGCATCTGGTCCTTGACGTCGTTGACCGCCGGGGCGAACCCGTGGCCCTTTTCCGTGACCACGTGCACGATGATCGGGCCCTCGTAGCCCTTCGCGTACTCGAGGTCGTGCAGCAGGTGGTCCAAGTCGTGGCCGTTGACGGGGCCGACGTACTTGAGGCCGAGGTCGGAGAACATCTCGGTGGGCATGAGTTGGGACTTCACGCCCTCCTTGAAGGCGGCGAGCGCCTCATAGGTGCGCTCCCCGACCCAGCCCATCTGCTTGAGCCGCTTCTTACCCTCTTCCATGAGTTCGTCATAGCCGTGGCGGGTGCGGATGGCGGCGAGGTTGTCCGCGACGCCGCCGATCGTCGGCGAGTAGCTGCGGCCGTTGTCGTTGATGACCACGACGACGTTGCGGTCCCCGGAGGCGATGTTGTTCAACGCTTCCCAGCACATGCCGCCGGTCAACGCGCCGTCGCCGACGACGGCGACGACGTTGCGCTCCCCGTCGCCGGTGAGTTGCTTCGCTTTCGCCAATCCGTCCGCGTACGACAGCGCCGCGGAGGCGTGGGACGATTCCGTCCAGTCGTGCTCGGACTCCGCCCGGTCGGTGTAACCGGACAGCCCGCCTTTCTTACGCAGGGTGTCGAACTGGTGGGCGCGGCCGGTGAGCATCTTGTGCACGTAGGACTGGTGCGAGGTGTCGAAGATGATCGGCTCCTGCG
>CALZCR010000314.1 GCA_945631445.1 uncultured Corynebacterium sp.
GACGAATCCGTCCCTTGTATATGTATGAAGAGGGCTGCCAGCCAGGGGAGACTTTCACCCGCCGATATCAGATACTTCATGGCGAGAGGTGGACTACATGGCTGGCACGCAATTGAAAGGACATCCGTGACCCAAACGGACAATATGGCAGCTGCCGACACCCAGCAGGACCTCGCTAAGCTCAAGCTGCCGGAGCTGCGCAAGATGGCTTCGGGCATGGGCCTGAAGGGGATTTCCGGCCTCCGCAAGGGCGAGCTGATCACCGCCATCAAGACCGGTTCCGTCCCCGCTCGCGCCGCCAAAGAGCAGGCGCCGGCCCAGAAGGCCCAAGACCCGGCCGAGGACTCCTCGCAGGCACGGTCCCAGACGGACGCCGCCGACGCGAAGCAGGACAAGCAGCAGGGCAAGCCCGGCGAGGAGAAGACGTCGGCCCAGGACGACCGGGACAGCCAAGACAACCGCGAGCAGTCCGGCTCCGGCGACGGCGAGCACCGCTATGAATCTCGTTCGGCCGCCCGCCGCGCCCGCCGCAATCGTGCCCGGCACGGCCACCGCGACCAGCAGAATGAGCAGCAGGACGGCCAGGGCGACCACTCCGAGCAGCGGGACGACTCCCGGCAGGACTTCCGCTCCGAGGACTCCGGCGACGACAAGTCGAACCAGGGCGGGCAAGACCGGCAGGACCGGCAGGAGCGCTCCCGCGACAACCGGCGCGACCAGCAGCAGCACAACGACGGCGGCTCCAACAGCCGCCGGGGACGCCGCAACCGCCGCAACCGCCGCGGCCGGGACCGGGACCGCGACCAGCAGCAGCACAACGACGGCCAGAACCAGAGCAACGACCAGGACGAGCTGCAGGACGTCGCCGGCATCCTCGACGTCGTGGACAACAACGCCGCCTTCATCCGCACCACCGGCTACCACACCAGCCCGGCCGACGTGTACGTCAACAACAACCTGATCCGCCGCTTCAACCTGCGCTCCGGTGACGCGATCACCGGCCAGGTCAAGATGGGCGGGGGCGGCCAAAGCCACGGCAACGGACGCAACCGCCGCAAGTACAACCCCCTGACGCGCGTGGACACCGTCAACGGCATGCACCCGGAAGAGGCCAAGAAACGCCCTGAGTTCCACAAGCTGACTCCGCTCTACCCGAACCAGCGCCTGCGCCTGGAGACGGAACAAAACATCCTCACCACCCGCGTGATCGACCTGATAATGCCGATCGGCAAGGGCCAGCGCGCCTTGATCGTCTCTCCGCCGAAGGCCGGCAAGACGACGATCCTGCAAAACATCGCCAACGCGATCGCCACGAACAACCCGGAGTGCTACCTGATGGTCGTGCTCGTCGACGAGCGCCCCGAGGAAGTCACCGACATGCAGCGCTCGGTCAACGGCGAGGTCATCGCCTCGACCTTCGACCGTCCGCCGGGAGAGCACACCGCGGTCGCCGAGCTGGCGATCGAGCGCGCCAAGCGCCTGGTGGAGATGGGCAAGGACGTCGTCGTCCTGCTGGACTCGATCACCCGCCTCGGCCGTGCGTACAACAACTCCTCGCCAGCGTCCGGCCGCATCCTCTCCGGCGGCGTGGACTCGAACGCGCTGTACCCGCCGAAGCGTTTCTTGGGCGCGGCCCGCAACATCGAGGACGGCGGCTCCCTGACGATCATCGCCACCGCGATGGTCGAGACCGGTTCCGCCGGCGACACCGTGATCTTCGAGGAGTTCAAGGGCACCGGCAACGCCGAGCTCAAGCTGGACCGCAAGATTTCGGAGCGCCGCGTGTTCCCGGCCGTCGACGTCAACCCCTCCGGCACGCGCAAGGACGAGCTGCTCATGGCTCCGGAAGAATTCCGGGTCGTGCACAAGCTGCGCCGTCTCCTGGCCGGGCTGGACCCGCAGCAGGCGATTGACCTGCTGATCAAGCAGTTGAAGAAGACCAAGTCCAACGGAGAGTTCCTCACCCAGGTGACTTCGAGCGCTCCGATGGCCGCCGACAAGGACGTGGAGGAATACTTCTGATGGCATCCGAGGTTTCACTCGTAGACGACGTCGTCTCCGAGTTCCAGGGCATTGAGGCCCAAATGGCCGACCCGTCCATCGCGGGCGACCAGAACCAGTTCCGCAAGCTCTCCAAGCGTTACTCGGAGCTGCAGCCGATCATCAAAGTCAACGACGAGCTCAACGAGGTCCGTGAGAACCTCGAAATGGCCCGGGAATTGGCCTACGAGGATCACGACTACCAGTCCGAGGTCGACCGTCTCGAGCCGTTGGCCGTCGAGCTGGAAGAAAAGCTCGCCGACCTGCTCGCACCGCGCGACGAGAGCGACGGCGACGACATCATCATGGAGATCAAGGCTGGCGCCGGCGGCGAGGAGGCGGCGTTGTTCGCCGGCGAGCTCGCCCGCATGTACCAGCGCTACGCGGAGCGCCACGGCTTCGTCTGGGACGTCTTGGACGAATCCGAGTCGGATCTCGGCGGCGTCAAAGACCTGACCGTCTCGGTGAAGGCGAAGAAGCCCTCCCGCGACGGCGCCTGGTCGGTGTTCAAGTTCGAGGGCGGCGTGCACCGCGTGCAGCGCGTGCCGGTCACCGAGTCGCAGGGGCGCATCCAGACGTCTGCGGCGGGTGTGTTGGTCTACCCGGAGCCGGACGAGATCGAGGCGGTGCAGATCGACGAGAAGGAGCTGCGCGTCGACGTCTACCGCTCCTCCGGCAAGGGCGGGCAGGGAGTGAACACCACCGACTCGGCCGTGCGGTTGACGCACCTGCCGACCGGGATTGTGGTCACCTGTCAGAACGAGCGCTCCCAGATTCAGAACAAGGCGCGCGCGATGCAGGTGCTGCAGGCTCGCTTGGAGCAGATGGAGCGCGACAAAGCTGACGCGGAAGCGGCCGAGGGCCGCGCCGCGCAGGTGCGCACCATGGACCGCTCCGAGCGCATCCGCACCTACAACTGGCCCG
>CALZCR010000315.1 GCA_945631445.1 uncultured Corynebacterium sp.
TTCGTTAACCTCGACGTCGTCCTCGGCGGACTTTACATCGGCGCCGCCGCCGCGGCCGTCGCGTACCTGGTGATCCATCTGATCCGCCGCGGTAACCCGGACCTCACCATGTTTTCTCTGGGAGGCAGCGCTTCGGTTGACCGTGGGCTGACCGACCCTGTCGTGGCAGACACCGAACAGGAGGAGATCCGATGACCCGTCCGCTGCACAATGGTCGGCTGGCTGTGATCGACATGCAGGTGTGCTTCCAAGAGGACACCAGCCAGTGGCATGTGCCCCGCTACGACGAAGCCGCTGTCAACGTTCAGCGGCTGTCGGCGGCGTTTGCTGGCCGTGTCATGTGGACCAAATTTGTGCGGGACTCCGCTGAGCCCGGCGCCTGGTCCGACTACTACGACCGATGGTCCAGCTTCCGTGTCGACGAAAACTCCGGACAGTGGGACCTCACGCTCGACCCCCTCGCCGACGATCCGGTCATCGCTTTGCCGACGTTTTCGAAGTGGGGATCAGAGCTGGCCACATGGGCGCCATTTGAAGATCCTCTGGTGGTCTGTGGGGTAGCCACCGACTGCTGCGTGCTCTCGACGGTGCTTGGCGCCGTTGACGCCGGCCGCTCCACGATTGTGGTCACCGACGCCTGCGCCGCTCTCAGCGACGCCGCCCAAGAGCAGACGCTACAGGTGCTGGGGCTGTTGTCTCCGATGGTGACCCTGGCTACGACCGATGAAGTGCTCGGGGCCGGGTAGTTATGCCGCGGGTCTACTTCCACCCCGCTCAGCTGCGCCGCTTGGTCCGTGCGGTGGCCCGCGCGGTCCACGGGTCTTCCGGCCACGGGTGCTTGGGGTAGCGCCCGCGCATCTCCTTGCGCACGTCCTGGTAGGGGCCGGACCAGAAGCTCGCCAGGTCATCGGTCACCGCCAGTGGGCGGCCGGCGGGGGAGAGCAGGTGGAATTGCACGCGCACGCCTGCGCACTCCGGGGAGGTGGCCAGGCCGAAGCATTCCTGTAATTTCACCCGCGTCACCGGCCGGCCCTCCGCATAGGAGATGCGGGGGTTCGATCCGCTGGGCACGCTGAGGCGCTGCGGGGCCAGCTCGTCCATCTTGGCGGCCTCCGGCCAGGGCAGCAGGCGTTGCATCGCCGGGTACATGTCGATCTTGCCGATTGGCGTGCCCTTGGCCAACAGGCGCAGCTCCGGGGTCAGGTCGGCGGTGGCGGTGTCCGGCCAGGGCTCGCCGAGGCGGGCATGCAGGAAATCCAGCCGGTCCTTCAGCGATCGGGCCTTGTCCGAGTAAGTGAACATCTCCGGGGTGACCGTCGCGCGCAGCGCCTCGGCGGCCTGTTCCTTCGGCACTTTCACCGGCGTCGAGGACAGTTCGATGGACCCGGCGCGACGTACTTTACGCCCGCGGATCTTGCCGGCCACGAGGCTGGCTTCCAGGGCGTCGGTGACGCCGACGGCGGCGAGCGCTTGTTCTTCGCTCAGGCGTGCCCCGGCGCGGATGGTGGCGCGGTGGCCGGTGCGCGAGACTTCCGCCACGGCGAGCCATTCGGTCCCGGTCAGGCCTAAATCTTCGGGCAGGCGGGCGCGGGTGCCGGAGGCGAGCAGGTATTCGCCGGGTTTTTCTTGGCGTGCGACCTGCGACGGAAAGGCGGCGGCGACGATTTCGCCGGGGGCGCACGGGCCCTTGTCCACGGTCATCTTTTCCAGACGTTTCACCTGGCGTTGGTCGGCGCGGGCGCGGCTGACGTCCCCGCGTGGGCTGTCGGCGAGCACGGCGACGATGGGGGCGGCGCGTCGGCCGTGGCGCAGCAGGGCGGTGCCCAGGCGCGGGTCGACGGGCAACTTGGCCAGGCGTCTGCCGTGGTCGGTGGCGTGCCCGTCGTCGTCGACGGCGCCGATCTCGTGCAAGGTGGCCTCGGCGTCGGCGATGGCGGCGGAAGGGGGTGTGTCCAGCAGCGGCAGGTCTTCGCCGCGCGGGGTGCCCCAGCACGCCATGGTCAGGGCGGCGTCGGTGAGGTCGCTGGTGGCGATCTCAGGGGTGATGTGCGCGCTCAAGTGGCGGTAGTCGGATTCGCTGTAGGCGCGGATGACCAGGCCGGGTCCTTCGCGGCCGGCGCGGCCGGCGCGTTGGTCGGCGGTGGATTTCGCCGCGGAGACGGTGACCAGCCCGGTCATGGCGCGCGCGGCGTCGCGGCGCGGGACCCGCGAGAGGCCGGAGTCGACGACGATGCGTACCCCGGGCACGGTCAGCGAGGATTCGGCGACGGCGGTGGAGACCACGATGCGCGGCTCATCGCTGGGACTGAGTGCGGCGTCTTGGTCTTTCGCGTCGAGGCGCCCGTGCAGCGGCAGCCCGCCGGTGGCCGCCACGACCTGGTCGACTTCGCGCACGCCGGGGACGAAGACCAGGGCGGATTCGCCGCGCTTGTCGACGGCCCGGCGCGCCAGCGCGCCGAGGTGGGCGTAGAACTCGCGGCTGCCGGCCAGGCGCCCGTCGTGCGGGGAGTACTCGTAGTCGAGGGGGTGGGTGACGGCGGGCGTCGACAAGATCTCGGCGCCGCCGAGCAGGTCGCTGTAGCGGCGCGCGTCCAGGGTGGCGGACATGGCGACGATGCGCAGGTCGTCGCGTAGTTGGCCGAGTTCGATGAGCATGCCAAGCACCAGGTCGGTGTCGAGTTGGCGTTCGTGGACTTCGTCGACGGCGACGGCCGAGACGCCTGTCAGTTCCGGGTCGGCGAGCAGGCGGCGCAGCAGCACGCCCGGGGTCACGAATTCGACGGCGCTGCCGGCGCGGTGTTCGCCGCGGATGGTGTGCCCGACCAGCTCGGGGGCACCGCTCAGATGCCGTAGGCGGCGGGCGGCGGCGCGCACCGCGACTCGGCGTGGGGCGGTGACCAGCACTTTTCCGCCGGTGTGGTTGTGCAGGGCAGGCGGGATGAGGGTGGTTTTGCCGGTGCCGGG
>CALZCR010000316.1 GCA_945631445.1 uncultured Corynebacterium sp.
GAAGTCTGTCTGGAGGCTGCCGGCCAGAAAAATGTGCGTGTGCCCCTTCCGCCCCGGCGGCCGGTGGAGACCCGGGGGAAGGCGTGCCCGCAAAGAGCGCGCACACAGATGGTCAATCATACGGGACGAGAAGGACAGGACAAAACCGCCCGCACCAGCCAGGTCGCTGGTGCGGGCGGTGATTGGGTGGGTGAAGCCGACGCTGGGCGGCCCCGGTCGCCGCCCCCCTGCCTCACCCGTGGTCCTCGACGGCGCTCGCGTCTGTATCCCCCGATATGTGTGCCGCCGCCGAGGGTGGGTCAGGTGCGGTTAGGCCCAGGAGCCGGCGGCCTGGCGGTTGATGTCGCTCATGCGGCGGTTGCCCTGTTCGACGGTGCCGGAGATCGTCGCGAGGATGGCGTTGAGCTCCTCGGCGGCGCGGTCCCACTTGTGCTGCGCTTCTTGGTAAGCCGCCGCGCTCTCGCCCTCCCAGGTCGAGACCATCGGCTGCAGCGAACTCTTGAGCTGCTCGAGTTCGTTGTTCATGCGGGCGGCGGTGCTTTTGATGTCGGCGGCGGCGCCCTCGATGGCGCCGAACTCGTACTTGATCATGTCCATGGCTGTGGTGGCGTCCTTAAGCTGCGTGGTCGGTGTGGTCGGGCAGGCTGCGGTCAGAGGGCGAGGCCCTGGGCGCCGACGCGGTCGAAGGACTGGGCGTTGGTGGCCTCCATGTCTTCGAAGCCGGCGGCGTTGGAGCGGATGTTGTCGGCGATGGAGGCCAGCGCCTCGTGCAGGTCGCGGGCGGATTCGTTGTAGCGGATCATGAGGTTGTCGAAGCTGACCTGGGCGGTGCCCGCCCAGGAGCCGCGCACGGTGTCGACGACGTTCTGCAGGCGCTTGAGCTCGCCTTGCACGCTGGTGTTGGTGTCGTCGACGTTGCCTGCGGCGGTGCGCATGACGTCGGCTTCGGTCTTAAACATCTGGCTCATATGGGTCTTCCCCCTCGGTACGTGGTCGTGTGTCCGTCGCCCCGCGGATGTGGCGGGCGGGGCGGCGTCCCCCGGTGAAAAGAAGGCGTCGTGCACCTTCTCACCACCTTTAGACTTCCTCCGGGGCCGGTGGGTTCCCCGGTTCCGGAAAATCTTCCGTCGGCCCCTCCACCCGGAACGACGCCTGCGCCAGCTCGCAGATCTCCCGCTGCTCCGGGGACGCCGCCTGGCGGGTGTGACACCCCACGCTGAGCTGCGAGTCGCCGACGGCCCAGGTCTGCCACCGCACTTCCGAACCGTCGCCGGGGCGTTCCACGTAGCTCAGGCGCCCGCCGTCGGTGAGCGGTTCTTGCAGGGTGGGGTCGGCGTCGATCTGGGCGTGCAGCCCCTGCAGCAGGGACTCGGCGCCTGCGGCCGGGACGGGGTCCGCGGCGGTGTGGATGCGCAGGTCGGGGTCCGGCCCGGTGAACACGGTGGTCTCGGCTTTATCGGTGATGCGGTAGCCCCGCGGGGTGTCCACGGCCAGCCCGTCGTGACGGTGGGTGACCACCGGGTCAGGGGCCGGGGTCGCGCTGGTGGTCGGCGCCGGCGGCGGGGTGGATGTGGTGGCGGCGGTCGTAGACGTGCTGGGCGGCGCAGCATTCGTCGAGGGCGCGGGCGTGGTCGCCCCGCCGGTGGAGCGGGCCGCCATCACGCCTAAGGGCAGCGCCAGCAGCACCGCCGCGCCCGCGAGCAGGACCACGGGCAGCCGTCGTCTGCGGGTGGGCCGGGCCAACCGGTGCCGCCCGCGCACCGGCGCGGCGTCGCGGACCGGGTCCGCATCTTCCTCCGGCGTGGCGGCGCCGTCGTCGTCGAGGAGGAAGCCGCGGGCGCTGAGGGCCCGGCTCAGTTCCGGGGCGATGTCGTCGTCGGCCTCCAGGTTGACCCGGATCTCCTCCCCGGCCGCGTCGGCGGGGCCGGCCAGCTGACGGATCTGGTCGACGGCGGCGGAAAACGCCCACCCTTCGCTGATGCCGGCGGCGGGGATGTCGTAGCGGTAGACGGTGTCGGTCCCGTCGAAGACGGTGACGGTGTCCAGCACCGTCACGGTCACGGCGTCGGCGGAGCTCACGCCTCCACCTGCGCTGCCTGGATCACGCCGACGGTCGTGCCGCGTCTCGCCCACGTGCCCCGGCCGGCGGGCTGGCGGCTGGGCCTGATGCCGAAGATCTGCCCTTCGTCCTTGTCCGCGTCGAGCAGGAGCACGGCGGGCTGTTCATCGCGCAGCGCGGTGAGAAAGCCGCTGTACAGGGCGCGGCCGACGCCGCCGGATTTCCGGGCCACCAGGATGTGCAGGCCGATGTCGCGCGCATGCGGCAGCAGGCCGGCGAGGGCGTGCAGGTCCGCCTCCGCGATCAGGTCGAGGTCGTCGATGACGACGTAGATGTCCGGGCCCTCCCACCAGGAGCGCTCGGCCAGTTGCGCCGGGGTGACGTCGGCGCCGGGCAGGCGGGCGGTGAGGGTGGTCGTCGCCGCGGCGAGCGCTTCCTGGGTGGCGGCGGACTGGGCGGCGTAGGCGGCGACCATGTCCTCGTCCAGGGTGCCCAGGTGCGCCCGGCGCTGGTCGACGACCACGAGCCGCGCCCGGTCTCTGCCCAGCTCGCTGATCTGGGCGATGAGGGTGGCCAGCACCGTGGATTTGCCGGAGCCGGAGGAGCCTACGCACACGAGGTGCCCGTCTGTGTCCGGGTCCCAGGCGACGGTCTCCAGCCGGGGCCCGCCGACGCCCAGGGGCAGGCCCGGACCGGCGGGCGGGGCGAGCTGCGCGAGGGTGACGGTCTCCGGCAGCACCTTCAGCTTGTCGACGCCGCGCTGTCCCTGTCGTTCCGCTTCCGCGGCGACGAACGCCAGGTCCTGGGTGGCGGTGTAGGCGATGAGCATCTGGCCGGCGTCGACGGTCAGGCCGCGGCCGGGGGCGGCGGGGAGCTTGTCCTGG
>CALZCR010000317.1 GCA_945631445.1 uncultured Corynebacterium sp.
CGGAGGATCACCCGGGCTTGAGCGAGCTCGGCCTGTAGAAGCTACAGCAGCGAGGAAAGGAACCGCTGCGTGCGGGCCTCGCGCGGGTTATCGAGGACCTCGGCCGGAGGCCCGGCCTCGACGACCACGCCGCCGTCCATGAAGACCACCTGGTCGGCGACCTCCCGGGCGAAGCCCATCTCGTGGGTGACCACCAGCATGGTCATGCCGTCGGCGGCCAACTGCTTCATCACGCGCAACACCTCACCGACCAGCTCCGGGTCCAGCGCGGAGGTCGGCTCGTCGAACAGCATCAGTTTCGGGTCCATCGCCACGGCCCGGGCAATGGCCACGCGCTGCTGCTGTCCGCCGGAGAGCTGCACCGGGTAGGCGCCGGCCTTGTGCGCCAGCCCCACGGATTCCAACAGCTCCAGCGCACGCGTTTTCGCCGCGGCCACGGGCTGCTTCTTGACCTGCACGGGCGCTTCGATGATGTTCTCGAGCACCGTGCGGTGGGGAAAGAGGTTGAACTGCTGGAAGACCATGCCGATCCCGGCGCGCTGGGCGGCGGCGTCCTGTTCCGAGATCTCGTGGAGCACGCCGTTTTTCTCCCGGTAGCCGATGAGGTCGCCGTCGACGTAGAGGTGCCCGGCGGTGACCTTTTCCAGGTGGTTGACGCACCGCAGCAGAGTGGACTTGCCGGAGCCGGAGGGGCCGATCAAAAAGGTCACGGAGCCTTTGGGCACGGCTAAGTCGATGCCTTTGAGCACGTCGAGTCTGCCGAAGGACTTCCACACTTGCCGGGCGTCGATCATGAGGTCGGTCACTGGCGGTTCTCCTTGGGGGTGTCGGGGATGACGGTGACGTTGCCGGGGATGGTCCCCTCGGCGTCCGCGAGCGCGGCGAGCTGACGGCCGGTCAGCTCGCGGGTCGCGCCTTTTTCGAAGTACTTCTCCAGGTAATGCTGGCCGACCATGAGCAGGGAGGTGATCACCAGGTACCAGGTGGCGGCGACCAGCAGCATGGGCACCGGCTCAAACAAGGCGGCGGCGATGTCCATGGACCGGCCGTAGAGCTCCAGGGTGTAGGGCACGGCCACGACCAGGGAGGTGGTCTTGAGCATGGAGATCAGTTCGTTGCCGGTGGGCGGGATGATGATGCGCATCGCCTGCGGCAGCACGGTGCGCCGCATGGTCATGCCCCAGCCCATGCCCAGCGCCTTGGAGGCCTCGAGCTGGCCTTCGGGCACCGAGGAGATGCCGGAGCGCACGATCTCGGCCATGTAGGCGGCTTCGTTGAGCCCCAGGCCCAACACCGCCAGGAGGAAGGCGTTGGACAGCACGGCCTCCAGCGAGACTTCGGTGAACCCGAGGTTGATGCTCTGATAGATCGCCCCGAGCAGTCCCCAGAACACCAGCTGGATGTAGACCGGGGTGCCGCGGAAGATCCACAAGAACACCCAGGCCACGCCCTGCAGGACGGGGTTGGGAGACATGCGCATGACGGCCAGCGCGGCGCCGCCGACCACGCCGATGAGCATCGCCAGCACGGTGATGGCCAGGGTGTGCAGCGCGGCGGTGGCGATGCGGGTGTCGAGCAGGTACTGGCGGTAGGTGTCCCAGCCGTAGGCCTCCCGGCCCAAGGCGTCGACGATGAATAGGCCGGCCAGGACCAGCAGGATCGCCGCCAGGATCCAGCGGCCCGGGCGGCGCAGCGGCTTGGCCTGGATCACGTCGGGTTTGTTGGGTGTGCTCACTTCGAAATCCCTTCCACGGGCTGTTCGTTGATCAGGGCGGTCTCGACCAGGCCGTCCTCGATGCTCCACTGGGCGAGGATCTCGGCGTACTCGCCGGTCTCGATCAGGTGTTGCAGGGCCGCGGCGGCCGCCGGGCCCAACTCGGAGCCTTTGTTGACGGCGAAGCCATAAGGTGCGGCGTCGAAAATATCGCCGATGAGCTCCAGCTCGCCGTCGGAGCGGTTGACCGCCCACGAGGTGACGGGAGAGTCCGCGGAAAACGCGTCCGCGCGGCCGATGAGCGTCGCCAGGGCCGCGTTGTCGGAGGTGTCGTACGACAAGACCGTGATCGCTTCTTGTCCGGACTCCTCACAGGCTTCGGCCTTGGGCCGGACGTCGTCGGTCTCCGAGACGGTGGTGCGCTGCACGGAGACCGTCAACCCGCACGGGTCGGCGGGGTTGATCTCGTCGCCGGTCTGCTGCGCCCACTGAATGCCGGCGTAGAGGTAGTTGACGAAGTCGAAGCCCTCGCGGCGTTCTTCGGTGTCGGTGAAACCGGAGACGCCCATGTCCACGGTCCCGGACTGCAAGGCGGGCAAAATCATGGCGAAGTCTTGTTCGACGGGCTGAAAATCCAGTCCCATCACACCAGCCATCGCGGCCGCCAGGTCCATCTCCACGCCAATGATCTCGCCCTCGGAGTCCTTGAATTCGAACGGGGCGAACGGAGGGTTGGTGCCCACGCTGAGCACCCCGTCCGCCGCCACCTCATCGGGCACCAGGGCCGCGATCTCAGGGACTTCCTCGGGAACGATCGGCGTCCACCCGTCCGGGTTTCCGCCTTCGGCGTTGGTGACGCACCCGGCCAGCAAAGTCGTTGCGCCGACGGCGGCCACAACGGCCGCGGCGCGTGCTGTTCTTCGGGTCATGGAGGACACCCTACCGCGCGAGATGTGACTAATTGCCTTTGAGGTTGCCCGCCTGAGGCGACGGCGGCATGATCGGCGACCCGGAAAATGTTTTCGGGCTGTACGGGCCCAACGGTTAGGGTGGCGAGGTGGCGCCCCCCACCTGGCGGACGCCGCCCGTCTGGCCCGCGCCGGGCCACTGACCTTGCTCATGCAGCGTCACCCAGGAGGTTGATGACCATGCTCGCCCATAACACCAGGACACGAAAGCTCGTCGCCGCCGTCGTGGCCGCCGTCGCCGTAGT
>CALZCR010000318.1 GCA_945631445.1 uncultured Corynebacterium sp.
ACTGGTTCACCCTCGCCCGCGAGGTCGAACAGGCCGCGATCACCTGTCCGGACCGCCTGGCGCTGATCGACGACGACGGCGCCCTGACCTACCGACAGTTCCAGAACGACTCGAAGCTCATCGCCCGCCACCTGCTGTCGCTGGGCCTCGACGAGATCCGCCTCGGCGTCATGGCGCGCAACGGCCGCGGCATCCTGCTGCCCATGGCCGCCAAGGGCTACGCCGGCGCCACGATCTTCCTGCTCAACGTCGGCTCCTCCCCCGAACAGCTCGCCGGAGTCATCGAGGAAAACGACATCAACGTGCTGGTCATCGACGACGAGTTCATCGACCGCGCCCCCGCGGGCCCGCACACCGTCATCGCCCACCAGTCGCGCCCGACCGAGCGGCTGACCTTGCGCGAGATCGTCTCGCGCCCGGACAAGCTCACCGACGTGCGCCTGCCCGTCTTTCCCAAGCACGGCGCCATCGTGCTCATGAGCTCCGGCACCACCGGCATCCCCAAGGGCGTGGTGCGCCCAGAGCCGAAACTGCCCTTCGTGCTGGCCGGGGTGCTCGAGAAAATCCCGCTCAAGTCCGACATGCGCGTGCAGATGACCGCCTCCATGTTCCACACCTGGGGCTGGTCGCTGACCAACATCTGCTTCGCCGCCCGCCACACCGTGGTCACCCAGCGCGTCTTCGACCCGGAGAACTGCTTCGTCCAGATCGAGAAGTACCGCCTGCACGCCATGATCTCCTCGCCGATCTTCCTCAAGCAGATGCTGCAGATCGAGGACAACGAGAAATACGACACCTCCTCCCTGGAGATCATCGCCTCCTCCGGCAACGCCCTGACCCCCGCCATGGTCGAGGCCGTCACCGAACGCTTCGGACCGATCATGGGCAACATCTACGGCTCCACGGAGCTGACCCTGGCCGCCAGCGCCTCCGCCGAGCAGATCAGCGCCGAACCGACCCTCGCGGGCGACATCTCGGTGGGCACGCGGCTGAAGATCCTGGACAAGCACGGCGACGAGGTGCCCACCGGCACCGTCGGGCGCATCTACCTGAAAAACTCCACCTCCCTGACCGGCTACACCAACCCGGATATCCCGGTCAAGCGCGTCGGCGAGCTCGTGGAGATGGGCGACCTCGGTTACCTGGACGAGCACAACCGGCTGCACGTGCTGGGGCGTATCGACGACATGATCATCGTCGGCGGCGAAAACGTCTACCCCGGCAGCGTGATGGACGTGCTCGAGCCCATGCCCGGCGTCGCCGACCTCCACGCCGCCGGCGTCGCCGACCCGGAGACCTTCGAGCGCATCGCCGTGTGGATCGTGCGCAGCGACGACGCCGCCGGCCGCGGGCTCACGCAAGACGCCGTGCGCGAGTGGGTGCTGGAGAAACTCGCCGACCACTCCGTCCCGCGCGACGTGCACTTCGTCGACGAGCTGCCGCGCAACGTCACCGGCAAAGTCGTGCCGCGCCTGCTGCCGGGCGTCTAGCGCGCCGCAGCTGACCCCGGCTAGCGCGCCGGGGCGAGCACGCCCACTTCGCTGCGGCCCAGGCACACCTCGCCGTCGACGCGCAGCTCCTGCCCGCCGCCGGTCAGCGCGACGTGGACCTGGTGCAGCCCGGCCTCCACCGGCACGGTGACCGCCTCCCCGTCGAGGGCCACCGCGATCTCACCGTCGTCCTCGGCGAAGTAGTTCAGGCGCAGCACCCAGTCGCGCTCCATGAGCGGCCCGTCGAGCGCGAACGTCCCCGGCCCGCACTCGGCCCCGGTGGCCCGCATCGGGTAGAGCTCCGCGTCGACGAGGCCGCCGGAACCGTCGACCAGCGCCGGGGCGGTCGTCGAGTCACTGATCTGCGGCGGGCCGAGCAACGCCGACAACCGGTTATAAGGATGGGCCACCGGCAGCAACACCTCCAGCGGCACCGCCTGATCCAGGATCGGCTCCTGACGCCCCTCGAACCCGGCGCGCAGGGCGGTGAAATACTCGCGGGCGGGCTGCTCGGCCCAGGACTGCGCGTAGGTCACCGTGCTGAACAGGCTGGAAGCGGCCAGCACCACCCCGAGCACCGGCGTCCAGCGCGGCGGGCGCGGGGTCTGCGCGGCCAGGACCCCGGCCGTCAACGCCATGAGGACGGCGACTTCCGCGAAGTGCCGCAAGGTTTGGGTGATCTCGGGGGCGGTGTCCGGCCCGGAGCGCGCCACCGCCAGCGCCAGGAAAGGCAGCAGCGGGTAGGCGAGCACGAGCAGGGGCGCGGCGTGGCGGCGCCAGATCGACCAGCCGAGCAGCGCCACCGCGGCGAGCACCCCGAGCACGATCGCCGCGCCGGGCGGGGTGGCGAACGGTGGCCCGGGATGCCAGCGCTCCCAGTCCCAGGGCCCGCCGACCAGGGTCGGCAGGAAAGCTCGCAGATAGCCCTGCACAAACAGCTCACCGCCGCCCTCTGAAACCCGCGGATCGCCCACGGTGGCCAGGTAGGCGATCGCCCACCCCGCGGCCGGGACCACCAGCGCGACGGTCAGCCGCAGCCAGCGGGTCGCCGGCCCCCAGGCCAGCAGCAGGAGGAGAGTAAACGGCGCCAGGAAGATCACGCGCTCGCTGAAGAACCCGGCGGCCAGCACGGCGACGGCGGCGATGACGGCGTCCCGCACCCGCCCGTGGCGCAGGTAGAGCCACCCGTGGGCCAGCCACACCGCGCACGCCGCGTGCAGCGGCAGCGAGTTCACCGCGGCCGCCAGCCAGGTGGTCACCGGTAGCGTCACCGGCGCCAGGACATAGATTCCGGTGACCCACCAGGCCTGGCGCGGGCAGATCCGCCACGCCGCGTACGCCACCGCGCCCGCGGCCAGAAGCTGACCGGTAGCCAAGGCCGTGAGCGCGGCGGGCCAGTTCAGGCCGTCGACAAGCGTGGCGAACAGC
>CALZCR010000319.1 GCA_945631445.1 uncultured Corynebacterium sp.
ATCAACTTGTTCTCGGGCGGGGCGCTGTTGCAGTTGTCCATCTTCGAGATCGGCATCATGCCCTACATCACCGCCTCGATCATCGTGCAATTGCTCACGGTGGTCATCCCGCGCTTTGAAGAGCTGAAGAAGGAGGGGCAGTCGGGGCAGACGAAGATGACCCAGTACACCCGCTACCTGACTTTGGCGCTGGCGCTGCTGCAGTCCTCGGGCATCGTGGCGTTGGCCGCGAACGAGCAGCTGCTGGGGCAAGGCATTCGGGTGTTGATCCCGGACCACGACATCAGCACCCTGATCATGATGGTGTCCATCATGACCGCGGGCGCCATCTTCATCATGTGGCTCGGTGAGATCATCACCGAAAAGGGCGTGGGCAACGGCATGTCCCTGCTCATCTTCGCCGGCATCGCCACGCGCATCCCCACGGACGGCGCCAGCATCCTGCAGCAGTCCGGCGGACTCATCTTCACCATCGTCGTGATCACCGCGATCATCCTGGTCGTCGGCGTGGTCTTCGTCGAGCAGGGCCAGCGCCGCATCCCGGTGCAGTACGCCAAGCGCATGGTCGGCCGCCGCCAGTACGGCGGGTCCTCCACCTATCTGCCGCTCAAGGTCAACCAGGCCGGCGTGATCCCCGTGATCTTCGCGTCCTCGCTGATGTATGTGCCGGTGCTGCTCACCGAGATCGTCAACGCCGGCAATCCGGCCCCGGCGGACAACTGGTGGCAGCGCAACGTGGTCTCCAACCTGATGGACCCCTCGTCGTGGCAGTACATCGTCCTCTACTTCGCGCTGATCATCTTCTTCGCCTACTTCTACGTCTCGGTCCAGTACGACCCGGTCGACCAGGCGGAGAACATGAAGAAGTACGGTGGATTCATCCCGGGCATCCGCCCGGGACGCCCCACCGCCCAGTACCTGGCGTATGTGATGAACCGCCTGCTGTTCGTAGGCGCGATCTATCTCGGCGTCATCGCGGTTCTCCCGAACATCGCGCTGGACATGGGCGTCGGGGGCGACATGATGGCGTTGTCGTCGTTCGGCGGAACCGCGATCCTGATCATGGTTTCGGTCGCCTTGACCACGGTCAAGCAGATCGAATCCCAACTCCTGCAAAGCAACTACGAAGGACTGCTCAAATGATGCGACTGGTACTCCTCGGCCCGCCCGGCGCCGGCAAGGGCACTCAGGCCCTGCTTCTGGCGGAGAAGCTGAACGTCCCCCACATTTCCACCGGCGACCTGTTCCGTGCGAACATCGGCGAAGGCACCCCGCTCGGCGTGGAAGCCAAGCAGTACATCGACGCCGGCGAGCTCGTCCCCACCGACGTCACCGCCCGCATGGTCAAGTCCCGCCTCGAGGAGGAGGACGCCGGTTCCGGTTTCCTCCTGGACGGTTTCCCGCGCACCGTGGAGCAGGCCCAGATCCTGGCTGAACTGCTCGAGGAGAAGGGCCTGACGCTGGACGGCGTCCTGAACTTCGAGATCTCCACCGACGTCGTCGTCGAGCGCATGCTCGCCCGCGGCCGCGAGGACGACAACGAAGAGGTCATCCGCAACCGCCTCAAGGTCTACGACGAGGAGACCAAGCCGCTCATCGACCACTACGGCGACGCCATCATCACCGTCGACGCCGAGGGCGGCGTCGAGGAGATCAACGGCCGCGTCATGGCCGCGCTGGGCAAGTAACCCACCCCCTCCGCCGCACCCCACACGACGGGCCCCACCTTTCCGGTGGCGGCCCGTCGTTCGTGTCACCGGGCATGGTCGGCCCGGGCCGGGCATACTGCCGGCATGAGTCACACGTCCTTCATGCACACCGAAATCATCCAGCGGGCCACCTTGGAATTCGTGCGGCGGGCGGCCGTGGCCACCGACCGGCTACTACCGACCTGGAGCTGGGCCCGGCGGCGGCCTGGGAGAAGTAGAATTTCCTGACCGTGGGCCGCCATTGTTTCCGTGACAAGGACGACCCGGTCACCGAGTTCGGGTGGTACTACGGCGAGGGGCTGGTCCGTCACCAGGTGGGGGACTGGGGCTGCACGTTGGTCGGGCCGCAGGACGACCCGTTCCGGCCGGCGCTTCTCTTCGGGATCGCCGACTGGGAGTCGGGTGGGCTGTTCGTGGTCAACCGGCCACCCCGGGGAAAGGACACGGAGGCCCACCTGGTCGAGCAGTGGCGATTCTTTGAGTCGCAGCGGATTCGCCCGTGGCAGCGCGGTGCCGGTTTTGCCGGCCCGGGGGCGTAAGATCTGGATGTATGGCATTTCGTAAGCGCACCAAGAAGATCCCGGCCAAGACCCCCGGCGAGCTCGACGCGATGCAGGCCGCCGGCGAAATCGTCGCCCGGACGCTGCAGGAGATCAAGGCCCAGGCCACCGTGGGGATGAGCACGCTCGATCTCGACGTCATCGCGGAAGAGGTCATCCGCGACGCCGGGGCCACGCCCGCCTTCCTCGGCTACCAGGGCTTCCCCGGGTCCATCTGCGCTTCCGTCAACGACGTCATCGTGCACGGCATCCCGGACGCGCAGACGGTGCTGGAGGACGGCGACCTGGTCTCCATCGACTGCGGCGCGATCCTCGACGGCTGGGTCGGCGACTCCGCCTGGTCCTTCGGCGTCGGGGAGATCTCCGAAGAGGTCGACGCATTCAACCGGGCGACCGAGTTCGTCTTGCTGGAGGGGCTCAAGGCGATGGTTCCGGGCGCCCGGTTGACGGACGTCTCGCATGCGCTGGAGACGGCCACCCGCGCCGCGGAGCAGAAGTTCGACGTGGTGCTGGGCATCGTCGACGGGTACGGCGGGCACGGCATCGGGCGTTCGATGCACGAGGACCCTTACTTGGCCAACGAGGGCCGGGCGGGCCGGGGCCCGATCATCCAGGAGGGCAGCGTGCTGGCCATCGAGCCGA
>CALZCR010000320.1 GCA_945631445.1 uncultured Corynebacterium sp.
GTACTGCGCGCGGGTGGGGGCATCGTCGATCGCGATGTAGATCGGGCGACCGGTCGGCCCGCCGGCGGCGCGGTGGTAGGCAATGGCCTGCGGCGCGTGGACGGCGGCCCCGGCAGCCCCCGCCTTCCAGTCGGCGGTGGTGTCTTTGCCGAACTGGTAGACCGACGCCACGGCGAGACCGGCGGCGGCGAAGTCCTGGGTCTCGGCGGCGGTCACTGGTTTTCCGGCCATCCAATCCGCGCCGGGGCGGCGCCCCGAGACGTAGCGGACGGCGCCGATGTGGCCCGCCGCCTTCACCGAGGCGGCGGTGGGGACGCCGGCAGCGTAGTCGATGACGGTGCCCAGAATCCGGTTTTGGGCTTGGGCCTGAGGAGCGCCGACGGCGATGATGCCGGCGGCGGCCGCCAACGCGGAGGCCTTGAAGAGGTTGCGGCGGGAAAAAGAGGAGGAAGAGGACAAGGGGGTGACTCCTGACGTGCCGGGGCCGAGGACCGGCCGTTAACAAGGAAAACTCTAGCAACACCGGCAGTGCGTTTCCAGCGCCCTGCGTGCGCTCAGCCGCCTCGGCGGGCGCCCTCCAGGATGTCTGTCACCGACTGGGCTCCGCCAGCCTGGCGGAATTCCTCCTGCGCCGCGGCCAGCAACGCCGGGTCAGCGGCCAGGTCCCCGACGACTTGCGCCAACCCGGCGGCGGAATCCACGGCGGCCTCCGTAGCCTGCGGGCTAGCCGACCAGCGGGCGAACTCGTCGGTGTGCAGGGCCACGCCTTCGGGGGCGATCTTCACCATCGGGTGGATGCCCGGCACCAGGAAAGAGACGTTGCCGAAGTCCGTGGAGGCCGCCAGCGTCTCGGGCACCACGCCCGGCGGCAGAGACGTCCGCCCGCGGGCGCTCTGGGTACGCGCCCACCGCTCAGCCATGGCGAGGTTGTTACGGATGGGCAGACTCATCGGGTGCGGGTCCCACCGCTTGGTCACAGTCACCCCGGCCATGAGCGCGGCGCCGTCGAGGACGTCGTCGATGCGGGAAGACAAGTCGACGAGAGAATCCACGAGCAGGGACCTGGCGTAGATCTCCAGCTGAGCGGTCTTCGGGATGATGCCCGGGCGAGCGCCCCCGTCGGAGATGACGGCGTGCAACCGGTCCGACGGGGGCATCTGCTGCCGCAACAACCCGAGCCCCTGGTACGCCAACGTGGCGGCGTCGAGGGCGTTGCGCCCCATGAACGGCTGCGAGGACGCGTGCGCGGCGACCCCGTCAAAGGTCGCCGTCAAGGTGCGGCGGCCGTTCCACACATGCGCGGAAATATCGAAACTGAAGGGGTGGGTCATGACCGCGGCGTCGACGCCGCCCAGCATGCCGCCGCGAATCATGTACTCCTTGCCCGTGTGACCTTCCTCCGCCGGAGTGCCGAACAACACCACGCGCACGGGGATGTCCGGGCGCCCCGACAACGCGTCCACGGCGGCCAAGAACGCCCCCACCCCGGACGCCGCGATGACGTTGTGCCCGCACGCGTGACCGATATTCGGCAGGGCGTCGTATTCCGCCAGCACGGCGATAGTCGGATGCACTCCGGGAACATAGGATTCTGACGCCCATTCCGTGCGGAAAGCCGTGTCCACGCCGTGCACGCCACGATCAACCGGGAACCCCCGGTCATGAAAAAAATCAGCCAGCCGTTCCTGAGAGCGGTGCTCCTCGAAAGCGGTTTCCGGGTGGGCGTGCAGATCCAGGAGCAGGTCACGCAGGTCCGTCGTCAAGGCCTCGGCATGAGCCTCCGCCGCCGCCCACAGCTCTGGTTGGCCAGGATAGTCCGGCTCCTGTTCACCCTTCTCGGCCGCGGCGGTGGCTTCCGCCATCCGGTGGCGGACAGCCCGGGTCGTGGACTGCAAGTAGGCGGGGGAGGGGTTACCCGGGTTGTCCAGGCGTGAGTCGCGGGAGTGATCTGGGTGCATGGGGCCCAGGCTACTGATGGACCGTGGGGGAGTGCGCGCGTTCCGTCACAGGCCCAGCAGGAAATTCAAGACCTACTTATTTCTCCGTCACCCACTGCTCGGGCTGAAGCAGAACGTATGGGATCGGCGATCGCCACGGTGAGTCTAGCCTCGAGCCGAGCACGCACCAGCTTCCCTCTGAGGACTAGAGTGTCACTATAAAATCCGTCGACCGTTGTTGTGGCGAGCGAGCCATGGCATGTGCAGAGTCGTCTACTTGCCGGTCACCCCACACTCACTGCACGTCGGAGGGCCATGCCAAAAGCAGAGAGAGCCACAGATTTCCTGCAGATCCTCAAAGCTGTTCTCGCCACGACCGGCGCGTGGTGGATCTGTGTCACGTTCCTGGATTCCGAGATGCCGTTTTTGGCCCCCTGGGTGGCCCTGATGACCATTCAGGCGACGGTGGCCAGTTCAGTGGCGCAAGGTGCGCAAACGATGGTCGCCTCTTTCATCGGCGTGCTGATGTCCTTCGTGATAGGCGTCTACCTGGAAGTGAACATCTGGACCTACGCACTGGCGATCTTCGTCGGCATGCTCGGCTCCCGCATCCCGGGGCTGCGCAGAGACGGGATCTCCATCGCCACCAGCGCGATTTTCCTGCTCTCCACAGGCTTCACCGAGGACACGCCGGCGCTGATCGACCGAGTGATCGAGATCGGTATCGGCGTCGGGATCGGTATCGGCGTCAACATTCTGGTGCTGCCTCCCCTGCGTGACAGGCAGGCGGCCCGGACGGTGGACGACCTCAACCGTCGGATGGGAGAGGTCATGAGCCAGATGAGCGAGGAATTCACCGACTCGTGGAACACCGGCCAGGCCCGCGCCTGGTCTGAGGACATCTCACAGATGCGCACTGACCTGGACAGGACGTGGCGCACCGTCCAGTTTGCCCAAGACAGCCGAC
>CALZCR010000321.1 GCA_945631445.1 uncultured Corynebacterium sp.
GGAGATGTATCTCTGCGGGTTTTTTCTGTGAGATACCCATAGATAAGGGTAACTATGAAAGTGAGCCGTACTACGTACGGGTGGGTGTGCAGTGCGCGATGCGAACGGAAAGTGAAGAGAGCTTTCCCCAGTTTGGTGGCGAGCTGCTGGGCACAAAACGGATTAGCAGGATCTGCCCATGCTGGCTTGGCGGGCGTCTTGTGTTCTGTGACCCAAGCCCTCTGAGGTACGACGAGGTCGCGGACGGATCCGGCTCGATCCTGGTGGAGGTGGTGTCGGATCCAGGCCACGGCACGCTCTAGGCGGGTGAGATGACGGCCGCGGGCGCGTTCTACGAGCCATCCGGCGTCTTCTAGGGCGGTCGTCAGTGCGCTGACGTGTCCAGCCAGGGTGATGGGGCTGAGGCGGTCTGTGCGCCGCCCTGACCATGGCCGGCCCTGCGTGATGTGCTCGGAGCACAGTGATGCGGCTTTTTTCCCTATCGTCACATTCGACGCCGTCACGTGACGGCCCGTCTCCCGGTCCGCGAAAGTTGCAATCGCCTGCAGTAGCACCCGAAGGTGTTGTTGGCCGATGCGCTGGACTCGGGGATGGGTGGTCACGGATTTGTCGGACAAAGCGCCAACCACCCAGAGAGTGGCGCTTTGCCAGCGTTTAGTCGTAGGCGGCGGGGCGGGCAACGGGAGCGAGCGCCCAGGCCGGGCAGGTACATGCTGATCTGCCCAGGAAGTGATGTCGGCGATGGCTTCGTCGTCGCGCTCCAGTTCTGCGAGTAGTGCTGATGCGACCTGATCGTCGTCTAGTCCGTCTGGTAACCCGTACCACCGGCGTGTGAACGTGGCTTGTCCTCGCTCAGTGTGCAGGCGTGGAGCGATGACCTCCTCGAGCACGGCTCGTCGATAGGCCCGCCGTGTGGTTGTAAGGGTTGGGTGATCTGAGGTATGTGGACATGAAAAAGCCCAGGCTGAAGGTGCTTTTTGCGCAAAGATTGCACTCTGCGGGTAAGCACGACTAACCTGGGGTTCAGCGTGTTGCAATGCTGAATCCCTCTCTTGCAGGGAAGATCACCTGGATGTAGCTGGTAACTACGTCCCCCCAGTTCGAGTCCCCCGGTTTGGTTACCGGGGGATTTCTACTTTCTGGGCGTGCTCCTGGGTGGTTAGGCCAGGCGCCAGAATTGGGGTGGGACCCTCCGCTATGAAAATGTCGTGTGCCAGCTTGGATGCTGGCGGCTACTCGATAGTTTCTAGACGAAGACCTCCTGAAAATCTGGTCGCTGTAGTTCAGCGATGCTCCTATTCTTACATACAGGTGTGCACGGGAAGATCCAGACCACGGTGAGGGCGGCACGGGGTCCCCGCTCTGGTGGTGGGCGTGTCTCGTGTGATTACAGGGCCTGGAGCGCGGGTGTGGGCGCCGCGGCTTGTGCGCATCGAAGATGCCGATCTGGTGCATGCACAAAACTGTGTCATGCGAGTGTGCACGCCCCAGGTGAAAAGATATGTTTCCCCTGGTGAGGGATGGTTAAGGGGCTCTTGCTGCGCGCGTGTGTGACCCGGATACGACGGCGTCTACCATGCGGGTGTGCACACGCATGTGCACGTAAAAACGCCCCGACCAAAGATGGGGCGGTGGGGTGGTGTCGGCGGCTCCCACGGTGTCGGGCTACCTCGGGTTTCTCGTGCATGCGCCTGCTGATCTGCTCGGTGTCACGGCCGATGGGGCACGTGACCCCCTCCAGGCCTGCGACGCCACAACGGACAGTCCGGGCGGGCCGCACGCGCTACGGAGCGCTAGGTCAGCCGGTCTGGGTATTCACCGGGAAGCAGGATGTCGGCGTCAAACTCCATCACCGCCAACTGGAGTGTGGCGCGGATCCAGCCACCGCTGCGCCGGCGCCAGGTCTCCGGTGAGTCGCCGGAGCCTTCCCACTGCGCCGGCGGTTGCCACCATCCTTCCGGCAGGAGGGCTCGCACCAGCTCGTCGTCGTCGACGGGGTAGTCCACGCGGTGGCCGTCCTCGATCCAGTTGAACACGTATTCGGCGGCGTCGCGCTGCTCCTGCATCAGCGCGTCGAGCCAGTCAGCCACAAACGGCGGGATGGGTGTGGCACCGCTGACCCAGCGACCTAGTGTGCGACGCGATATCCGTAGCTCGTCGGCGCGTTCGGCTACGGTCAGGCCTAAGCCGTCGCGGATGGCGACAAGCATTCCGCGGCGCAGGGGGGCGCTGTTGGTCGTGGGTGCGGACAACGATGTCCTCGACGCCACAGCCCCACAGGTGGGCACAGAAGCCAACCACAAGGTCTAGGGTCGCATCTTCTGGCGCGACGTGAGCGTCGGACTCGTCGGCCGGGTCCACTGCGACCGCGTCAGGATCTGCGGGCGCTGAGCCGGCATCACCGTCGGCAGCCTGCTGGGCGTCGACCTCGTCGACCGCCAAGCTGACCAACACAAACAGCTCGGGGAGGGTGCTGGTGCTGAGGTGTTTGTCCTCCAGGCCGGGGGTGTTGGTGGTCACGGTGAGCATGGGTGCTTCCTTTGTCGCTGGCCGGGCCTGGCGCCCATGTCGCATACCGCCCAGTGCGATACACCACACTCCCTGGTGTCATGCGGGGGCAGGCTGCGGGGCTACTCCTCGGCACGGGTGGTGGAGGCGGCCACGTCGGCGATGTCGGCGGCGTGTGCCGTGGACGCTGCGGCTCCTGGTGGGCGAGGGTCAGCAGCGCGCTGGCGATGGCGGATCCTGTTGCCGTGACGACGGTGCTCTGTCTGTGCGAGTTTTCTGGGCCATTTCCCCCTGTGCTGGCACTCATCCACCCATCTGGCCGGCGGTCCGACTCAGTGCTTTGTCGCGGCCAGCAGGCGGGTGCTCGCACTGCTGGCGGTGGCGTAGACGTAGTC
>CALZCR010000322.1 GCA_945631445.1 uncultured Corynebacterium sp.
CCCCTATGACGTCACCCGCCCCGCAGAGGAGGATATCCCATGGCCGCCGCCCATGACGCCAGCCGCCACGCCCACGATCAGCAGGAGGGGCAGGCAGGACACCCGGGACACGCGGGGCACGGAGATCACCACGCCCATCACGATCACAGTGACCACGCCGAGGTCTTTCGCCGCCTGTTTTTGATCATGCTCGTCTTAGGCGTGCCCACCGTGCTGTTTTCGCCGATGTTCGGCGACCTGCTCGGCTACGAGGTCAGCGGCGCCGGCCTGTGGGTCTCGCCGATCCTGGGCAACGTCATGTACTTCTGGGGCGGGCGACCCTTCCTGGAGGGTGCGTGGGCGGAAATCACACAGCGTCGGCCGGGCATGATGCTGCTGGTCGCCCTGGCGATCACCGTCGCCTTCCTCTCCTCGTGGGCGGCCACCCTCGGGTGGATCAACCCGGAACTGGAGTACTGGTGGGAGCTGGCGCTGCTGATCGTGATCATGCTGCTGGGCCACTGGATCGAGATGCGTTCCCTGTCGCAGACCAGCTCCGCGTTGGACTCTCTCGCGGCGCTGCTGCCGGACGAGGCCGAGCGCGTCGTCGGCGCTGACGTGGAGAAGATCAGCCCGGCGGAACTGCGCCTCGGAGACGTGGTCGTCGTCCGCCCGGGAGCGTCCCTGCCCGCCGACGGCCGCGTCATCCAGGGTTCGGCGAGCATGGACGAGTCGATGATCACCGGTGAATCCGCCACCGTCCGCCGCAGTGAGGGCGACGCCGTGGTCGCCGGCACGGTGGCCACCGACTCCGGTCTGCGCGTCGAGGTCACCGCCTTGGGCGAGGACACCACGCTGGCGGGCATCAGCAAGCTCGTCGACGACGCGCAAAATTCCTCTTCCCGCGCCCAGCGCCTGGCGGACCGGGCTTCCGGCTGGCTGTTCTGGTATGCCCTGGCCGCGGCGGCGCTCACCGCGGCGGTGTGGCTGCTCATCGGCACCCCGGAGCAGGCCGTCGCCCGGGTGATCACGGTGCTGGTCATCGCCTGTCCGCACGCCCTGGGGCTGGCGATTCCGCTGGTGGTCTCCACCTCCACGGAACGCGCCGCGCAGGCCGGGGTGCTGATCACCGACCGCATGGCCCTGGAGAGCATGCGGAGCGTGGACGTCGTGCTCTTCGACAAGACCGGAACCTTGACCAAGGGCACTCCGACCGTCAACGGCGTCGAATCCGTCGAGATGTCGGACGACGCGCTGCTCGCCGTGGCCGCCGCCGCGGAAGCCGACTCCGAGCACCCGCTGGCCACCGCCATCGTCGGCGCCGCTCGTAACCGCGGACTGACCGTCGCACCGGCCACCGACTTCAGCTCCTCCCCGGCGGTCGGCGTCGAAGCTCGCGTCGACGGCCGTCTCGTGCAAGTCGGCGGTCCCTATCTGCTGGAGCAAGAGAACCAGCGGGAACTGGAGATCGCCGAAACGTGGCGCACCGACGGCGCGATCATCCTGCACGTGCTCATCGACTCTCGCGTCGCCGGCGCGCTCCGACTCGATGACGAGGTCCGCCCCGAATCCCGGGAGGCGGTCGACGCCCTGCACGCCCGTGGCGCCCGTGTCGTCATGATCACCGGTGACGCCGAAGCAGTGGCGGCCTCCGTCTCCGCCGATCTCGGCATCGACGATTACTTCGCCGGCGTGCGTCCCGAGGACAAATCCGCCGCGGTGCGTTCCCTGCAGAAACAGGGCCGACGGGTGGCCATGGTCGGTGACGGCGTCAACGACGCTCCCGCCCTCGCCCAGGCGGACGTGGGCGTGGCGATCGGCGCAGGCACCGACGTGGCCATCGCCTCCGCCGGAGTCGTCCTCGCCTCCGACGACCCGCGGGCAGTGCTCTCCGTGTTTGCGCTGTCGCAGGCCGCCTACCGCAAGATGGTGCAGAACCTCTGGTGGGCCGCCGGCTACAACCTCCTGGCCGTGCCTCTGGCCGCCGGCGTGCTCGCCCCCTTCGGGTTCATTTTGCCGATGTCCGTCGGCGCCATCCTGATGTCGCTGTCCACGATCATCGTGGCGCTCAACGCCCAGACCCTGCGCCGGCTGGACCTCAGGCCGGAGGCCGTGCTCGCCGGCAGGTAGCGGAGACTAACTTCCCGCTTTTTCGTTCCGGTACCGTTCCAGCAGCGTGACTATGTCGTCGTCGCCGCGTTTGGTCAGGGCCGCGATGATATCGGTGACTTCGGCGCCGGCGTCCAACCCGATCGCGGTGGCCAGCCGGTCACGCACGGTGGCCACGGCGCGGGCGGGTCGGCCACCCGCCAACCGCAGCGCATCATCGAGCGGATCACCGGTCAACTCTGCGACGGGCTCGATGTCGAAGTGCCCGTCGTTGCGGAAGACGAGGAACACGTCGTCGCCCTCCTCGAAGCCCTGCTCGTGCAGGATGCGGCGGATAGTCCCCAGATACGGTTGCGGCCCCGTCCAGCCCACCGTCTGGTCGCCCATCGGTGACGGCAGTGCCCGGGACTGTCCATGATCGAGGTCCAGCAGGTTGATCGCCGCGGTCGGCAACTGTGAACCGCTGCCGCGGAGGTGGTCGGGGGTAATGGTGATGCGATGGATCCACGAGTTCCACCGGCGGAACATGCGTGCGGTGTCCTCGGGTCGCCGATCTGGACGCTTCGACTTCGACGCCAGTGAGACGACCCCGCCGTTGGACTCGAAAGGCTGCTGCATGGCGTAGGACATGACGCTATTTTCCGAGACAGTGAACGAGGAGGTGATCTCCTCGATGAGCTTGCGCAACGGAACTTCGCCGCCTTCACGCTCCAGAATCTTCCGGATCGCAGGCCTAATGCCCATGTAGGAGTCGAGCCCCCAAGCCACCAGTCCCCACGTGTCGAGGTCAGTCCGCTCGATACGCTCATCC
>CALZCR010000323.1 GCA_945631445.1 uncultured Corynebacterium sp.
TGTCGATGCGCACGGCGTTGACGGAGCGTTCACGGATGTAGGAGTCGGGGCGGGCGAGGTAGACGTACTCGAAGACGCAGCCCCGGTGGGTGGTTTCGGCGTAGTGCTCGGAGTGGACCCCGGCCTCGTCGATGGCGACGAGCTCACCGGGCTCGATTTCGCGGACGAAGGCGGCGCCGACGATGTCGAGGGCGCAGGACTCGGAGGCCACGACCCAGCCGGAGTCCATCTTGCCCAGCACCAGCGGGCGCACACCGTGCGGGTCGCGGGCGGCGTAGAGGGTGTGCCCGTCGGTGAAGGTGAGGCAGAAGGCGCCCTCGAAGCGCGGCAGGAGGCGGCGGGCCGCGTCCAACACGCTCGCCCCGTCGGCGACCTCGGCGGCCAGCAAGGCGGACATCACGGCGGTGTCGGAGGAGGATCCGCCGGGCTTCTCGCCCGCCTCGTCGCCGGACATCAGGCCGCGCTCCACGGCTTCGTCGCGGAGCTGGCGGTAGTTGACGAGGTTGCCGTTGTGGCCCATCGCCACGTCGGTGCCGTCCGGGCAGGTGCGAAACATCGGTTGCACGTTGTGCCAGGACTGGTTGCCGGCCGTCGAGTAGCGGGTGTGGCCGATGGCCACGCTGCCCTGCAGGGAGCGCAGCGTCGTCTCGTCGAAGACCTGGGAGACCAGCCCGGTGTCTTTGAACACCAGCACATTGCCGTCCTCGCCGACAGCGATGCCGGCGCCTTCCTGGCCGCGGTGCTGGAGAGCGAATAACCCGAAATAAGTCAGCCGCGCCACGTCTTCGCCCGGCGCCCAGACACCGAACACGCCGCATTCTTCGCGGGGTTTGGTCTCGTCGCGGTCATCGAGGTCGCCGGTCACGGGAGTCAGGGACTGGATGTGCGGAGCTGTCGTCACGCCGCTTACTGTAGTACCGCCGAGGCGTTTCACGAAGTTGCCGCCTCCCCTGCTCACACCCTAAGCAGCGGCAGCAGGTCGGCGACCTCGCCGGCCCGCGCCCCGGAGGCGTCGATGAGGCCCGCCGCGACGGCGTCCGCGAAGTCCGTGCGCCCGGTCACCAGCCGCAGCCACGTGTGCGGATCGGTCTCCACGACGTTCGGCGGCGTCCCCCGGGTGTGGCGGGGCCCCGCCACGCATTGGACCGCGACGAACGGCGGCACCCGGACCTCCACGGAATGTCCCGGCGCGTCCTGGGCGAGGGTGCGCGCGCTCAGGCGCACCGCCGCCGCCAGCTCCCCGCAGGGAGGGCGCGGGGAGTTGGCGGGACCGTGGATCCACTCCTGCAGCGTGACGACGGCCTGGCGCATCTGGTCCGGATCGACGGTCTTGCTCATGCCTTGAATGATAGCGCTTTCCAGCGGGTCACTTAGCGTATGTTGTGGACTAGTGTTAAGTCCCATCACTGCGGCCCTTGTCCGCCGACCATTCGATTGCAATTGAAAGAGTCACCCCTATGACAACGACCACCACCACCAAGTCACCGAGAGTCACGCTGCGTTTCATGGCGGCGCCCACCGATATTCTGCAGGCCGGTTCTTTCGGCGTGCATGGCGGGCGGGTGCTGGAGTGGATCGACAAGGCCGCCTACGCCTGTGCGGTGCAGTGGTCGTCGACGTACTGCGTGACCGCCTACGTCGGCCACATCCACTTCACCCGCCCCATTCCGTCAGGACATCTGGTGGAGGTGCGTTCCCGGATTGCGTTGACCGGGCGCTCGTCGATGCACATCGTCAACGAGGTCTACTCCGCCGACCCGCGGGAGGGCGTGTTCACCCGCGCCTGCGACTGTCTGGTCATCTTCGTGGCCAAGGACACCGCCACCGGCAAGTCCACCCCGGTGCCGCCGTTCGTGCCGGAGACCGCGGAGGAGCAGCGCGTGGAGGAGGCCGCGAAGTCGCGCATCGGGCTGCGGAAGGCGATTCAGGCGGAGATGGAGAAGCAGACCTACGAGGGCCCGTCGGACGCCCCGCGGCTGGTCACCCGTTTTTTGGCGAAGCCGACCGACGTCAATTGGGGCGGCAATGTTCACGGCGGCACCGCGATGGAATGGATCGACGAGGCCGGGGTGGCGTGCTCGATGGAGTGGTCCGGGGAGCGGACCGTGGCGGTGTATGCCGGCGGCATCCGTTTCTACAAGCCCATCGCCATCGGCGACCTCATCGAGGTCGACGCCCGGATGATGCGCACCGACCGGCGCAGCATGCAGATGTCGATCCACGTGCGCTCGGGCAGCCCGCGCGGCGGGCGCGAGCACCTCACCGAAGCCATCCACGCCACCGTCTCCTACATCGGCATCGACGAGGACGACGAGCCGTTGGAGGCCCGGCAGTTCATTCCGGTGACCGACGAGGACAAGCGGCTGCACGAGCACGCACAGGTGCTGCGCGACCTGCGGGCGGACTACCGGCCGATGCCGCTGATCTCGAACGCGGCCCCGAACCACGTCGACTAGGTCAGGAAGTGCTCGGCCGTCATGACGACGGCCACCAGGATCATCGCCGCGCCGGCCACCCCGGTGAGGATGCGGGAAGCCCGCGCGGAGGCGGACAGCGTCGTGCGGGCGACGACGCCCAACAGCGCGTAGACCGAGGTCGCGGAGACGATGAAGACGCACCCCAAGGCGAACATCTGCGCCCCGACCGGCCAGGCGGCGCCAGCGTCCACGAACTGCGGGAGCAGGGCGATGAACAGCATCAGGCCCTTGGGGTTGAGCCCGCTGACGGTGGCGCCCTGGGCGATGACCTGGGCGGCGCGAGGCTGCACGCGGGTCCGGGCGCGCTCCAGCGTGGCGACCCCTCCCCCGCCGGTCGGCGCCGCCGGGGCGGACGCCGCGGCCACGGCGGGCTCTCTGCCGTCCAGCCGGCCCTCCAGGACCTCCGG
>CALZCR010000324.1 GCA_945631445.1 uncultured Corynebacterium sp.
TCATGGCGCTCTTTGACAGCAAGATCGAAGAAAACGCCGATCCGAAGGTGCAGATCCAGCAGGCGATCGAGGATGCGCAGCGTCAGCACCAGGAGCTTTCCCAGCAGGCCGCCGCCGTCATCGGCAACCAGCGTCAGCTGGAAATGCAGCTGAACCGTCAGCTGGGCGAGATCGAGAAGCTGCAGGCGAACACCCGTCAGGCGCTGCAGCTCGCCGATAAGGCACGTGCCGAAGGGGATCAGCAGAAGGCCGCGGAGTACGAAAACGCCGCCGAGGCTTTCGCCGCTCAGCTGGTCACCGCGGAGCAGGGCGTCGAGGACACCAAACAGCTCCACGACCAGTCCCTGCAGCAGGCGGACCAGGCGAAGAAGGCCGTCGAGCGCAACTCCATGGCCCTGCAGCAAAAGGTCAACGAACGCACCAAACTGCTCTCGCAGCTGGAGCAGGCCAAGATGCAGGAGAAAGTCTCCGAGTCCCTGCAGTCGATGAACTCGATCACCGCCGGTTCCACCCCGAACCTGGATCAGGTGCGCGACAAGATCGAGAAGCGCTACGCCAACGCTCTCGGTGAGGCGGAGCTGGCGCAGAACTCCGTCCAGGGCCGGATGGCCGAGGTGGAGTCCGCCGGCGTGCAGATGGCCGGGCACTCCCGCTTGGAGCAGATCCGTGCGGACATGGCCAACGAATCCCTCGGCTCCGGTGGCAGCGCCTCGAACCAGGCGATCACTTCCGGTGACCAGTCCGCCGGCGCGACCCCGGCCGACGACGCCGTTCAGCAGCGGATGCGCGAGCTGCGCGGCGAAGCCTAACGCCCGGAAGTCTCGGCGCTGGCTGAGCACGACTGGACTGCACCAGACCCGCCCGGCAGGGACGCCTCATCGGCTCCCCTGGGCGGGTTCTTTGTCTCTTCAGTCGCCGACGCCCCGGGCCATGAGCGCCTCGCCGAGTGCGCGGGCCCGGGTGATGGACCGGATGACCACCGGGGTGCCGAAAGCCAGCAGCGAACCTCCTGCCCCTCGTGCTTTGCGGGCCTGCAAGACTTCGTGCACGGTGTGCAGGAGCAGAGGAATCAGCCGGATGGTCAACGAGATGGCCAGGGAGATGGTCTCCACCGGCACGCCGAAGCGCGCCAAGGGACGCAGCCCGCGCTCGAGGGCGTCCATGAGTTCGGCGATGGTGGTGGTCAGCGTCAGCAGCGCGGCGGCCGCGACGGAGGCCGTCAACCCGGTCACCATGGCCGCGGCCGAGGCGAGGTCGTTCTGCCACCAATGGAAGGCGCCCAACGCCAGCAGCACGGGCAGGACCGGCAAGATTTGACCCGCCGCAGTGCGCGGCGGGATGCGGGCGAGGCCGTATCCCAGCGCCACTGCGCCCAGCGCGGCGGCGGCGCGAGGCAGGGTGTCCGCAGCAAAGGCGACGAGGAGAATGAAGAAAATCAAGCCCAGAAACTTGATTCCCGGGTCCAGTCGGTGCAGGGGGGTGGAACCGAGCAGGTAGACGCCCATGGGTAAGCCGCGGATCATGGCCGTTCCGCCATCCGCGAGACGTAGAAGTCAATGACCTCGTCGGGCGGGCCGTCGGCGACGACCCGGGCGTCGTCGAGGCAGATGACCCGGTCGAAGTCGGTCAGCAGTTCCAAGTCGTGGGTGACGACGATCAGCTGCTGTTCCAGGGCCGCGAATTCGCGGGCGATGCGGGTGCGGTTGCGAAGATCGAGCAGGGTCGTCGGCTCATCGGCGATGACCAGTTCCGGTTCCAGCACCAGCACCGCCGCCAGGGCCAGGAGCTGCTTCTGGCCGCCCGAGAGGGTGTGCGGGGAATCTTGGGCATGTTCGGTCAACCCGAAGCGGGCGAGGGCGGCGTCGACGCGGGCGGCACGTTCGGCCTTCGGCAATTTCAGGCGGCGCAAGGAGAAGTCGACGTCGTCGCGCACCTGGGGCATGACGATCTGGCTGTCGGCGTCGGAGAACACGAACCCCACGCGGCGGCGGATCTCGCGGCCGTGCCGGGACACGGATTTGCCGTCGATGAGCACCTCGCCTGCCGTCGGCTCCGCCAGCCCGTTGATCAGGCGCGCCAAGGTGGATTTGCCTGACCCGTTGGCGCCGATGACGCCGATCCGGCGCTCCGCCAACGTCAGGTCGACAGGGCCGAGGATGGTGGTGGGATCATCTTCCGCCGAGTCGACCTCCACGCGCACGGAACGAAATTCAATGCGGGTCATCGCTCACCGGCGCTTTCTGGACAGCAGGTCAGGAAACGCCGCGTGGATGGCCAGGGCGATGGCGACCATGGCGGCGAATTTGAGGGCGTCCGGCACCAGGAACGGCGCCTGGGACACCGTGGCCGCGATGAGGTCGAGCTCTGCGCGCCACATCAGGCCGAGGATCCCGCAGGCGTACTGGACCAGCAGACCGAGGGTGACGGCCAGTGAGAACCAGCCGAGCTGCGCGCGACGATTCCGGGCGGGGGCGCGGTAGGCGACGGCGCCGACGACCACCGCTGAGGCCAGGTACCCCGCCAGGTAACCGACCGTTGGGCCGGCCATGGCCGCGAGCGTGGTGCGTCCCCCGGCGAGCACCGGCAGGCCGATCAACCCGATCGCCAAGAAAAGCAGCACCGCCAGCCCCGCCCGGCGGGGGCCCAGCGCCAGACCGGCGAGGACGACGGCGGCGTTTTGCAGGACGACGGGCACCCCGGCGGCGCCGAGCGGAATGGCCACGAAGGCCAGGGCGATGATCAAGGCCGCAAAGACGGCGACATAGGCGAGATCCGCGGTGGTGCGGCGGATCCCGGTATTCGAGACGGTGGTGGTCATGGAGGATAAGCCTATCTTTGAACACTGTTCAAGGGGAGTCCGGGGGGAGCCGGGGTGAC
>CALZCR010000325.1 GCA_945631445.1 uncultured Corynebacterium sp.
TATTTCAGGCGGTGGATGGCGGGCTCGGGGCCGGTGGCGGGCGGTTCATGGACGCCGCGCAGGGCCGCGTCGAAGCCCGGCAGCCCGGCGGGATGGTAGTCCAACGGCTCGTCGACGCGCGGCAGGGTCTTGAGGATCAGGTGGATCGCGCCCATGATCCGCCAGGAGGTGATCGTTTTCTTCGCCGGGTAGATGGGCAGGTAGTCGCGGTCGCCGAGCAACTCGTCGAGGTCGCCGAAGGCCGCGAGGTTGCGCAACGAACCGGTGGCCTGCTTCGCGTCCCCTTTCGCCCCGGCGGCGGTGGCGATGATGTAGAAGTCCGGGTGCTGCAGCTGCGGCTGCTGGCGGAAGTAGGACAACTTGCCGGAGAACACCGCTTTGGCGCCCTCGCGCAACATGGCGGTGGCGTAGCGGGAGTTGAAGAACATCGCCTCGATGTGGTGGTCGCCGGCGTTGATCAGCACCCGGTGCATCGTCTTGGCCTTGGTGATGGTCTGCGCCCGCACCACGGTGCCGATGATCGTGACGGTGGTGCCTTCGTGCTCGTAGCTGATGTCCTGGGCGCCGCCGTGGCGGGTGTAGGTGCGCGGGTAATGCTCCAGCAGCTGCCAACAGGCGGTGTAGCCGAAGGCCTTCTTGATCGCCCGGGCCTCCTTGGCGGGCAGCACCTCCGCCAGCGGGCGCAGGTCACGGTATCCCAGCATCGGCTACTCCACCCCGATCTCGGCGGTGACCCCGAGCCCTTCGCCCGGGTAGACCATGACGTCGACGTGCAGCGCCTCCGCCAGCGCCTCCGGGTCCAGATCCGCGTCGGTGATGACGCTGACCTGCTCCCCGCCGGCGCCCAACAGGTGCTTGGCCGCGCCTAAGACGGCGTCGTCGACGGTCTCTGTGATCTGCAGGATCTGGCCGTGGGCCTCGACCAGCACATCCCCTTTCGCGCACGCGCCCGCCGAGGTCAACGCGGCGCGCTCCGCCCGCACGGCGACGGCGGTGCGCATCGCGGAAGCCGCCTCGGACATGGCGTAAGCGGAGGTCGCCAACGGCTGCTCGGAATCGTGCACCGTCAACGCCGCCAGCCCGGAGACCAACCGGCTGGTCGGCAACAAGGTGATCGACTGGTCGAAGGCGTGCGTCGCCTTGTCCACCGCCGCCAACTGCCGCCGGTTGAGCAACCCGTTGGGCAACAAGATGATCTCGCCGGCCCCGGACGCGCGGATCCGGCCGAGGATCTCGCCGACGGGGTCATAGTCGGCGTCCTCGTCGGGCTTGATCTCCACGACCTCCGCCCCGACGCGCCGATACAACGCCGCGATCTCTCCCGGCGGAGTCAGCGCGACGATCAGGCGGGCGGGCTGCTCGATCTTCGGGGCACCGGGCAAGACCTCCAGCCGCAGCCGGCTGACCTCCCCCAGACCGTAGGCAGCCTCAATGACGGCGCCGGCGTCAGGCGTGTGGAAGTGGACGGTGCCCGCCTCCTCCTCGGCGCGGGCGATCAACAGGCTGTCCCCGAGCGGGCCGATCGCCGCGGCCAACGCGTCCAGATCGCCCTGAAAATAGAACATGACCTCCAGCTCCCCGGGACTGCCGTGGGAGACGGGAAACTCCCCGTCGACGGAATCACTCCAGGCGACAAACGCCTCCTTCGACGGCGCGCCCTCGATTTCCGCGGACAGGGTCTCCAACAAGATGACCAGGCCCGCTCCCCCGGCGTCGACGACCCCGGCCTCACGCAACACCTCCAGCTGCGAAGGCGTCTGCGCCAACGCGACCCGGGCGGCGTCGACGGCCGCCGCCGCCGTGGACCGTAAATCGGCGCCCTCGTCCACCGCGTGCCGAGCCGCCACGGCCGCCGCCCGCAACACCGTGACCACGGTCCCTTCCACCGGATCCGCGATCGCCCGGTTCACCAGCGTCACCGCGATCTCCAGGGTGCGCGTCAACACGCTGGCGTCGACACGCTCATGCACCGCCGCCTCCGACAACCCGCGCAACACCTGCGAGAGCACCACCCCCGAATTTCCGCGCGCCCCCCGCACGCTGCCCACCGCCAGCGCCTTGGTCACCTCGGCGATGTCGCCGCGCTGCGCCGCAGGCAACGTCTCCACCTCCGCCAACGCCGCCTGCATGGTGTGCGTCATGTTCGAACCGGTGTCCGAGTCAGGCACGGGAAACACGTTGAGCGCGTTGATGGCGTCGCGCTGGGCGGACAACTCCGCCACCGCACGAGACGCCCAGCTATGCAGGCGGGGGCCGTCAAACTCGATCGGATGGGACATGGTCGTCCATCCTAGTCGGTTCCCAACCGCCAATTCACCGGCTGCCCGCCCTGCGCCACCAGCGCCTCATTCGCCCGGGAAAACGGACGCGACCCGAAAAATCCCCGCGACGCCGACAACGGCGACGGATGCGGCGACTCGATGCGCGGGACGTCCCCCAAGAAACGACCCGCAGACTGGGCGTCACGCCCCCACAAGATCGCCACCAACGGCCGCCCACGCTGCGCCAACGCCCGGATCGCGCACTCGGTGACCTCCTCCCACCCCTTGCCGCGGTGCGAGGCCGCCGCGCCGGGGCGCACAGTGAGCACCCGGTTGAGCAGCAGCACTCCCTGCGCGCTCCAGGCAGTCAGATCCCCGTCCGCCGGCGGCTCGACGCCGAGGTCGTCGTTGAGTTCCTTGTAGATGTTGACCAGGCTGCGCGGCGGTTTCACGCCCGGGGCCGTCGAGAAGCTCAGTCCCATCGCGTGCCCGGGCGTGGGATACGGGTCCTGGCCCACGATAAGCACCTTCACCTCGTCGAAGGGGTCCTGGAAGGCACGCAACACGTCTTCTCCGGCGGGCAGGTACGCCTCCTCGGCGCGCAAAAAATCACCCA
>CALZCR010000326.1 GCA_945631445.1 uncultured Corynebacterium sp.
CCGCCGAGTTTGACCGGCGAGAGCCGGCCGATCCAGCTGGTGGCCGGAACCTTCGCCGCCCGCGCGGCGCTGGCCGAGCTTAAATCACCGACGACGGTGTCGACGATCGCGGAGCCCTGCGAACCCAACAACGCCACCAGGATCAATGCGCGGCGACGCTGCGGATCGGCGACGTCCACGCCGCGCAGATGCGCGCTGGCCAGGGTGTAGAAGGCGGCCGCGTCCAAAAACAACAGCGACTCCGCCCCGATGGCGGCCGTGCCGGTGAGCAGGCCGATGCCGGGAATCGCCGCGGCGGCGCCGACGCCGGCACCGGAACCGGCCGCCAACCGGCGGAAATGGGCGTCCAGCTTGTCCTGGATCTGAGCGGGGGAGGCCTCCGGGTTCTTGCGGCGCAGTCGGGCGACGTACTTGACGATCACCCCGGTCTGCAGCGCCACCGCCCGATCGAGCGCCCGGATGAACACGCGCGCGGCCGGACCGGCGTTGTCCTCGACGGTCTTCGGGTCCGAGCCCAGCGCGTCGAGGACGGAGTCGTCGAGGCGCGTCGGCTCGGCGTAGGTGGTTTTTCGGGCCATGGCAATCGCCTCACTGTTCTTTAGGGTGCGGTGGTCGGACGGTCAGTCACACCCCCTCCAACATCAACAGGTACCGGCTCATTCCCACGGCGAGAAAACCAGCAGGTCAGCGCATAGAATGCACAGGAAATATTCAGCAAAGAGGGTTATTCTGGACAGTATGACTCTCACCGCCACCACCCTGCCCGGCCCCGTGGTCCCCACCACCGCCGGCGACGTGCGCGGGCTGATCGACGAAGACCGGGAACTGATGACCTGGCGTGGCGTCCCCTTCGGCGCCGACACCTCCGGGGCGCACCGATTCTCCGCCCCCCGGCCAGCCACGCCCTGGACCGGAGTGCGCGACTGCGTCGACTTCGGCCCACCCGCCCCGCAGCCGACCTACTCCCTCAACGACGCCGTCGCCGGCAGCGAAGACTGCCTGCACCTCGACGTCGTCCGCCCCGCCACCCACGCCACCCTCCCCGTCGTGGTCTACCTCCACGGCGGCTCCTTCCTCATGGGCGCCAGCCATCAACGCCTCCTGCGCGGCTACGAAATGGCGCTGGGCATGGACGTCGTCTACGTCTCCGTCAACTTCCGCCTCGGTGCCCTGGGCTACCTCGACTACCGCTCCGTCCCCCTCGGCGAGGACGACGAACCCTGCGTGGCCAACCCCGCCATCCACGACCAGCTCCTCGCCCTGGAATGGGTCCGCGACAACATCGCCGAATTCGGCGGCGACCCCGACAACGTCACCCTCATGGGCGAATCCGCCGGCGGCGCCGCCGTGGCCACCCTGATGTGCGTGCCCGCAGCAGAAGGACTCTTTCACCGCGCCATCGCCCAATCCCCGCCGGTGGCCTCCATCCACTCCCGCGCCCAATCCACCATGTGGATCCGCGACTTACTCGCCGGCCTCGACGTCGACGAGACCGAGGACCGAGACGTCACCCTCGGCGACCTGCGCGACCTGGACGCCGCCGAGCTCGTGCGCGCCGGGCAGAGCATGCTTTTTCAGGGTCGTGAGCTGATGCAGCTCAACCCGTGTTTTTCCCCGACGGTGGACGGCGAGCTGCTGCCGGATCACCCCTTCGAGGCTTTCGCGGCCGGTGACCAGATGAAAATTCCGCTGGTCATCGGCTCCAACCTCGACGAGATCGGGTTTTCCCGCTTCATGTACCAGCGCGCCAAAAAGCGCGGCAGCGTCGCCCGGCAGCTGCTGAAAGTATTCGACCCGTTGGCCGCCCCGGGCGTGCTGGAGGCCTACGACGGCGGCATCCAGCGCAAGGACTTCGCCGACCTGCTCGGTGACGCCGTGTTCTGGGCGCCCGCGGTGCGCGTCGCGGAGGCGCACAGTCAGTGGGCGCCCACCTGGTTCTACCGCTTCGACTACGCCCCGCAGCTGCTGCGCTGGCTGGGGCTGGGCGCGATGCACTCGCTGGAGCTGTCCGTCATCTTCGGCGACCCGGGGGCGCACCGGGCGGTGAACTTCGCCAAATACGGCGGCCTCGGCGGGCTGGAGGAGGTCATGGAGACCATGCAGTACGAGTGGGCGCATTTCTTCCACACCGGCGGGGTGGCCGAGGATTGGCCGGAGTACGTCACCGACTCCCGCCTGGGGGAGAAGCGGGCGACGATGATCTTCAACGTCGAGTCCGAGGTCGTGTATGACCCCGAGCCGGAAAAGCGTGTGGCCTGGGAAGGGTTCGATCTCACCGAGTGGGGGACGGGTCGGCCGGAGTTGCTCGCGGAGCTCGGGCTTCTCGCCGAGGTCGCCGCCGGCGATCGCCCGGAGGACGTCGACGGCGATCCGGATGAGGTGGACGCTGCGGCGGAGCTGGATTCTCCCGGCCAAGATGCGGGAACCAAGGGCTTGTGGTCGGCGTTGCGTAAGCGGCGGGGCTAGGCTGGAGGAGGTCCTCCGCCCAAGCCCGGGCGGTTGATTCACCTTGGACCCCGATCAGGGAAGGACGACGGTCTAACATGAGCTTTTTCGAGGAGATCGCGGCAGCGCTCGACCAGGACGGCATCGAATCCCGAGTTCACGACGACACTATGTTCGTGCCGATCACGTCCGATCTGGAGATCCAGTTCGTGGAAATCGACGCGTTGCTGCCGGCGGCCAACGTCTACATCGCCGCCGCCGACGTCGACGAGGACGACGAAGATTTTGAGGCCGTGCTGGTCTCGGTGGTGTTCTCCGTGGCGGACGCCGCGCGCACCGTGGCGCGTCACGTGGCCACCGATCAGGTGGTCACCGTCCTGCGCGACCTGCTGGAAGGCACCGACGAGCGGATCGGCGACCT
>CALZCR010000327.1 GCA_945631445.1 uncultured Corynebacterium sp.
GTTGTGCATGCTTCGTTCCATGTCTTGACACACTAGAAGACGGCTCGAACGTACGGCCCACACTATATAGAACACATTTTCGACACGCAGGGGCGATGGGACAGTTGCGCCGGAAGAGGATACCCTGGTCACAGGTATGAACGACATGTCAACGACAACTCAAGAACCCCAGGAACCCAGATCGTCGGCGATGCCCCGCGAAATCTGGGTGCTCGTCGCCGCGGCCTTCCTCATCGCCGTCGGCTACGGACTGATCGCGCCGATCCTGCCGCAGTTCGTGGTCACTTTCGACGTCTCCATCGCCGCGGCCGGCGCCGTGGTCTCCATCTTCTCCGTCTCCCGCCTGATCTTCGCCCCCGGCGCGGGACGGCTCATCGACCGGGTCGGCGCCCGCAAGGTGTATCTGACCGGCCTGATCACCGTCGCCGTGACCACCGGAATGATCGCCCTGGTCGGAGCCTATTGGCAGATTCTGCTGTTGCGCGCGATCGCCGGCCTGGGCTCCACCATGTTCACGATTTCGGCGATGGGGCTGATCGTCCGGCTCGCCCCGCCGGAGCGCCGCGGGCGGGCCTCCGCGCTCTACGGCTCAGCTTTCCTGCTGGGCAACGTCATCGGCCCCGTCGCCGGCGCGGCCATGAGCTTTTTGGGCATGCGCTGGCCGTTCGTCATCTACGGCACGGGCGTGCTGATGGCCGCTTTCGTGGTGTGGTGGTTGATGCCCAACCGCAAGGTCGACCGCATCGAGCAAAGTCACGCCGCCGCCAAGGAAGCGGCGCCGGAGTCTGCGGAGCCGGAGAAGATGCACGTGCGGGAGGCCCTGCGCGACTCCGCCTACCGCAGCGCGCTGGTGTCCAATTTCTCTCACGGCTGGGTGAACATGGGCGTGCGCGTGGCCACGTTGCCGCTGTTCGCGGCGGCCGTCTTCAACGACGGCACCGCCGTCGCGGGTTTCGCTCTGGCCATTTACGCGGCCGGCAACGCGATCGTGTTGCAGTTCTCCGGGCGGCTGGCGGACACCATCGGGCGCAAACCGTTGATCATCGCCGGGCTGATCGGCTCCGCCATTTTCACCGGCGGCATGGGTTTCGCCGACGAAATCTGGTCGCTGCTGTTGTTCTCTGCGCTGGCTGGCGCCTCGGCGGGCATGCTCAATCCTTCGCAGCAGGCGGTGTTGGCCGACGTCATCGGCAACGACCGTTCCGGCGGCAGCGTGCTCTCGGCGTATCAGATGTCCATGGACCTCGGTCAGATCGTCGGCCCGATCCTGGTCGGCGTGCTCGCTGACCTCTACGGCTTCAAGGTCGCTTTCGGCGTCTGCGCGATTGTGGCCCTGGTGGCCGTGGCGTTTTGGACCTTCGGCCGGGAAACCCTGGACACGGCGCGTACAAAGGCTGGTTCCCACCAGCCCGGGGAGTAGGCCATGAGCACCTCGACCACGCCCACCCCAGATGCACGCACCTCGTGGCGCGCGTTGTTCGCGTTATGCGTCGGGCTGTTCTTGACCTTGATGGACCAGTCTTTTGTGGCGGTGTCCCTGCCGCGGATCCGCGAGGACTTCGACGCCAGCATCAACCAGGTGTTCTGGGTCAGCGCCGCCTACCTGCTGACCTTCGCGGTGCCGCTGTTGGTCACGGGCCGGCTCGGCGACCGCTACGGCCAACGGCGCATGTACCTGATCGGCATGGCCATCTTCACCCTCGGTGCCTTAGCGTGCGCGCTGGCCCCGTCGATCACCTGGCTGATCGTCTTCCGGGCGCTGCAGGGCTTCGGCGGTTCCCTGATCAACCCGCAGCCGCTGGCGATCATCAACCGCATCTTCCCCTATCACCGTCGCGGTTCCGCGATGGGCGTGTGGAGCGCCGTCGCCGGCTCTGCGGGACTGTTCGGGCCCGTGCTCGGCGGGGTCATCGTCGGATACTTCGACTGGCGCTGGATCTTCGCCCTGTACGTGCCCATCGGGGTGGTGTCGTTGATTTCGGTGGCGGCGTTCGTGCCCAACCTGGCGAACTCGGCTTCCGCCATCGACGCGCTGTCCGGCCTGTTTTCTCTGCTGGCGGTGCTCGGCATCGTCTTCGCCTTACAGCAGGGCCCGGAGATCGGTTGGGACGTGCTGATCTGGTCGACCCTCATCGCCGGCGTGGTGGTGCTCATCGCCTTCATCGACCGGCAACGGCGCATGGGCGACAAGGCGCTCATGCCGCTGGAGCTGTTCCGCCACCGCAACTTCTCCTACGGCGCGGTCTCGGTGTTCGCCTTAGGCTTCGCGGTCTATCCGATTCAGCTGCCCATCATGTTGTACCTGCAGGGCCAGGTGGGCCTCGAGCCGGAGGTCGCCGCCTTGTTGCTGGTGCCCATGGGGTTGCTGTCAGTGATGCTCGCCCCGGTGGCCGGCCGACTCACGGACGTGCTCAAACCCGGGGCGCTGTCGAAGACCGGGTACGCCAGCCTGATCGCCGCGATGATCATGTTCGCGGTGTTCATGGGCAACGACTTCGGCATGTGGTGGCTGCTGCTGCCCATCTGCGCGCTGGGCGCGGCCAACGCCTTCGTGTGGTCGCCGAACTCGACGATCTCCATGCGCGCGCTGCCCGGCGGCCTCTCTGGGGCGGGCAGCGGCGTGTACAACACCTCCCGCCAGGTCGGCGCTGTCATCGGCGCCGCCGCGGTGGGCGCCGTGATGCAGATGCTCGAGCCGTTGGGCATCGGGGTGGCGGCAGGAACCGCCATGCTGCTTCCGGTCGCGCTGCTGATCGTCGGTTTCCTGGCGGTGTCGAACTTCCGCCCCGACGAGCACCCGTGAGCCGGCGGCAGGGTTTGGCGCGTCAGCTGTCCGGGGT
>CALZCR010000328.1 GCA_945631445.1 uncultured Corynebacterium sp.
CGCGTCGGCGGAACGTAATCGTCGTAGAGCACCCGCCACGCCCCGAAGAGCTCGGCTTCTTTCGCCCCCGGTGAACTCGGGTCGGACAACGTGATGGCGAGCCACAGCAGGAGCCCCGCCATGGCGGCGAGTCCGACCACGCCGATGCCGATGGTCCTCCCGATGGGAAATTTGTTGCGGAGCATTCCTTATCCCTTCTCGTCGGCGACCGGCGCCCCAGCGCCCGCCCCCGTCAGGTGCTCGGTGATGAATTCCCGGGGCGGCAGCGAAGCCCCGAAGTGATACCCCTGCCCGTAGGTGACGCCGAGCCGTCGGGCTGCCTCGAAGATCTGCTCCGCAGAGACATATTCGGCGACCGTCTCCATGCCCTCGTCTTCGGCGAGACGCACCAACGACTTCACGACGCTGAGGTCCACGCCGCCGTCAGTCATGCTTTCCACGAACTCGCCGGCGATCTTCACGACGTCGAAGTCCAGGCACTTGAGATAGCGGTAGGGGTCGAACCCGGCGCCGAAGTCGTCGAGGGCGAAGACCACCCCGTGCTCCCGCAGCGTGCGTTGGAACGCACGGGCCGCGTCGACGTCGCGGAGAGGGGTGGTTTCCGTGACTTCCAGCACGAGCGAGCCAGCAGGCACCCGATGGCGTCGGAGTTCCTCGATGATCACCTGGGCCACCTCCTCTGAGCCCAGCGACTGCGCCGACAGGTTCAGTGAGAGCCGGAAGCCGGGTCTGGCCCGCTGCAGCTGCGGCAGCAACCCGATCCCTCGGCGCATGATGAGCGCATCGAGCTTCGGCCCCCACCCGGTTTTTTCCACCGCCGCCACAAACTCACCCGTGCACACCTCCCCTTCGTCGGGTGCGACCCGCATGAGCCCCTCGGCCCACGTGATCTGCCCCGTCTTCATATCCGCGATCGGCTGCAGTTCCAGGCGCACCGAGCCCGTCTGCAGGATGCGCTGCACCTGTCCTCTCCCGAGCGGGGCGGCGGCGACGCGGTTGCGCCCCGATTTTTTGGCGTCATACAGCCGCTGGTCGGCGAGCACGAGCAGGTCTGTGGGGCTGCCCTTCGCCTCGGAAAACATGGCGGCGCCGATGCTCGCCGTAACCTCGCCCAGCACCCCGGTCCGGCCCCGGAACCGACGGTTGGCCGCGGCCAGGATCCGCTCCCCGATGACGGCTGCCTCTGCCCGGTCCGCGTCCGGCAACACGACGACGAATTCGTCGCCGCCCAGCCGGGCCACGCGGTCGGTCGCACGCACGCATTCCTGCAGCAGCGTCGCGAATTCCACGAGCAGATCGTCGCCCACGTGATGGCCGAGGGTGTCATTGACCGCCTTGAAACGATCGAGGTCGATGAGCAGCACTGCGCCGGTCTCTTGCTCCGTGCCGCCGTCTTTCAGAATGTCGGCCAAGTCGGCGTCGAGTCGCCGCCGATTGATCAACCCCGTGAGCGCGTCGTGGTCGGCGATGTGGCTGACCAGTTCGTAGAACTCATGTTGGTGGGTGACGTCGACGACGTTGACCAGCAGCGCCGTGGCCCCCGAGTCCCCGCCGGCGATGGTGCGAAACGACAGCGTCACCCTTTTTTCCCACCCGTCCGCGGACTCGAAACCGCGGTCTGTTTGCACCAATGTGCCCGGGTCCGCCAGCGCGGCCTCGATTTCCCCCGTAAACGCCCCGTCCCGGCTGAATTCATCGAGCCTTCGTCCCACCAACTGGTCGACGGGGGCGCCGACTAATTCACCGAGCGCCCGGTTGGCCTGCAGAATCACACCGTCATCGTCGAGGGTCGCCACCCCCTGCGGGGCATACTCGAACAGTGCGCGGGCCTCGTCGCGGGCCCGACGCAGCTGCCGCATCCTCCAGTACTCGTCGGTGCTGTCGTGGTACAGCAGCACGGCATACCCCGGTTCCACTTCCCCGGGCAGGTACAACGGGGAAGACCGGACCGAATAAAACCGGCGGTCGCGGTCCGTGCCGTCGGCGGAAGAGTGGTCGAGTTCGACGAGCATTTCCCGCACGTTTTCTCCCCGCAGCGCCACAGTGCCGGGATTGTCCGTCTCATCAATCAGGTCACCGTCGACCTCTCGAAGCGGGCGCGCGAGGATCTCGCCGTCGTCACGCTCGAAGACGACGTCGTGCGCGGCGGCGTTGATGGGGATCGCCTTTCCTTGGCGGTCGACGAGCAGCAGCGCATCCGGAATCGTCTCCGTCAACGCCTCAAGCTCCGCCACGAGCGTGGCGTGCTGCTGCACCGTCGTCGAGACCACCAGCGACAGCACGACGCACATGATGATGAAGATCTGCGTCGCCGACGCCTGGTCCAGCACGCTGTCGTCGGAGACGGCGAACGGCCCGGTGCCGATCAGGTGAGAAAGAAGCATGGTCGCGACCACCGTGACCACGTTATGCGCCGAGGCCACGGCCACCGGCAACCTCGTCGCACTCCAATACAGCGGCAACATCGCCAGATACGCGATCGGCAGATCCTGCCCGGGGCCGAAGATCAGCGCGAGCAGCACGGCGGTGACCACGGTCACCCACCCAAACTCACGGAAAGCGGCGCCGTTGATCTTCTGTCCCACCGCCGAGGAGATCGCGATCCCCGGGCCGGCGACCGCCAACACGCCGGCCACGTCACGCAGAACCAGGCCCATGTACAGCTCGAGCGACACCGCTGTCTCCATCGCCAGGCCCACCAGCCCGACGGCCCTGGCCACCGGGATCATGGTGAGGGACACGAGGAGCAGACGGTAGACGTGACGCGGCAGCACGATGCGCGCCGACACCCGGCTGTCCCCTCCCTGGAAATGGGATCGCGGCGGGAAC
>CALZCR010000329.1 GCA_945631445.1 uncultured Corynebacterium sp.
GCGCTGGTAGAAGTGCCCGAGGATCACCGCGCGCTCGCCGAGGGTCTCCTTGGCGGCGCGGATGCGGTCGTGGAGCTCGGCGTCCGGGGCGGTTTTGTACTCTTCCGGGATCTGTCCCTGGCGCGGGGCGGCGGCCGGGATCAGGTCCGCCTGGGAGGCGCCGGGGCCGTAGCCGTGGGCGACGGTGGGGGCGTCGAACTCCCAGGGGTTGTCCGTCAGGCTCCCTGAGCAGCTGGAACCGGCGGAGGAGCCGGTCGCGATGAGCTTGAGTCGGCGGTCCACGGAGGCGGCCGAACGAGTGTCCTGGATGGTCATGGTTGTCCTGTCGTCGTGATCAGTGAGTGAGGCCGGGCTGGACGTCGACGTCCGCCCGGTAGCGGTATAGCTTCGGCGGCCGGTGCGGGGTGCCCGCCAGGTAGTAGCCGGTCTCTTCCAAGTCGCCTTCAGCCAGCGCGGAGCGGCGGAAATTCGCCGGGTCCACGCTCTCGCCGAGGACCGCCTCATGCACCATGCGCAGCTGGCCCAGGGTGAAGGTCTCGCCGAGGAAAGCGTGCGCGATTCGGGCGTATTCGACTTTGGTGCGCAGCCTGGTCAGGGCGTAATCCACGATCTGGCGGTGGTCGAAGGCGAGTTCAGGCAGGTCGTCCGCGGGGTACCAGCGGACGTTTTCGGTGGGGACGGCCTGCTCGACCTCTGCGCCGCGTACCAGGGCCCAGTACACGACGGAGATCACCCGGCCGGTCGGCGATCGGTCGACGCGGCCGAAGGTGTAGAGCTGTTCCATGTAACTGGGGTGCAGCCCGGTCGTTTCCGCCAGGGTGCGGGCGGCGGCCTCCTCCAGCTCCTCGTCATCCGGCAGCCATCCCCCGGGCAGGGCCCAGCGGTCCTGGTAGGGGTCCCGGGTGCGCAGGACGAAAGGGGTCCATAGGGCGGGGACGCCGGCACGCTTATCGACGTCCGATTGTCCCCGGAGCGTGAAAATGACGGTGGACACCGCCAGCCGTGCGTCGTTGCCCATGGCCCCTCCTCCTGCGCGCGATGGCACTTAAAGTCCGAATGACTAGAAGCCTGGTGACGTACCTTACGGTCATCCTGACCAGAAGCCAAGAGCCTGCCCGAGAACGGGGGCTGCGGCGCCTTTCTGACCTAGGGGCCGCCACAAACGAGCCGGGCGACCAGCGATTTGGTGAATCCGGCGAAGATTGTGTAGTGTTTCTACAAGAACAAAGCAGCACTTATCGTGCGGCTGGTTCGCTGGAGGATTCGACTAGCGGCCTATGTCACACGCCTGGAACGCGTGCGGGTAGCGATACCCTCGAGGGTTCAAATCCCTCATCCTCCGCCACAGAAAATCTCCGGCAGCTTCGGCTGCCGGAGATTTTGGGTTAAGGGTCAAAATGTGTGTCTGGCTCGGCGTGTCGCGGGGGTTAGATTTGGCCTTTTTGAATGCCGATTGAGTGGGTGTAGTCGGTGTCGATAGCGTTGTCGTAGAGGGCTGGGCGTCCTGTTTCGTGGTCGGCTTGGTTCTCGGTTTGGGTCAGGGTGGATACTTTGGCGAGTTGGCCCTGGCCCCAGTCGGACTGCCTGGCGATTCGTACTGGATCGTCAGGCAGTTCCGTTTTTAAGTAGAGCCACCAATCCAGCATGCGGCGTTGTCGTTCGCCTGATCTGCCGCGGTGGGTTCTGGCGAGCAGTTTGAGCTGGGCGTTGATGCCGCCTTCTAAGCTGTTGGTGGTGGATTTGATCCGCTCGGGCGCAAGGACTCCTGCTGGCGGGTTGAGGTAGACAAACAGCATCTCGGACCGCCAAAGATGGTTGAGGCTGTTGTAGGCCTTGCGCACGTTGTGGTGGGTCCACACGCGGGTCCATGCACCTGTTTTGGGGTCTTTGATCATGGTTTTCTCGTTCATCCATTCCCGGTAGATCGTTGAAAACTCGTGCAGTTGCACACCCCACGCGGCGGCTTCATCCAGTGTGGTGATCCGGGTCAGTTTCAGCGCAAGTCGGTAGATGGTGCGCCCGGCATCGGTGCGTGGGTTGGTGGTAGTGTAGCGGCGGACCACGCGTTGGGCGTGGACGAGGCAGCGTTGAATTTTCGTAGTCGGCCAGCACTTTTTGATTGCGCTGTATGCGCCTTGGCCGCCGTCGATGACGGCGATGAGTGGGGCTTCGATGCGTTCAAGCAGCAGTTGGTAGTCGCGGGTGGTTTCGTGTTTGCACCAGTGCCAGGCGATCACGTGGTCGATGGTCGCCGCGACGATCAGGCAGCCACCGGCGGTGTAGGTGCCATCGAGAAATACCTGGTCGTAGATCCGCTTGTGGTGGCCGGCGGTGGGGTCAGGCACATCAACGAGCCAGCACCACTTGAAGCGCCGCTTCATGGTGGCGCGGCTAACACCGTTTCGTTTGGCTAGGTCGTCGAGTGATATTGCGGTGGTGCAATGCTCGATGAACTGGGTGAACACTGCCGCGTTGGTGATGTCGTTTCGACGTTTGACGCTGGAGGCGCCGCATTGTTTGCAGCGCCATCTGGTGGTGCCTTTGCTGGTGGTGCCGTTGCGTTTCATTTCACCGCCGCAGTGGCAGCGTGGTTGGTTCTTCGACATTGCGACACCACACCACGCCGCGCATAGCACATCACGGCTGCCACACCGAGGATTTCCCGTCGGGGGCTAGATATATGCTTCCGGAGCATATACTTTCCGGAAACCTACAGGTCAATCCGTGAAAATCCGCGATTCCGGACACACTTTTTGACCCTTAACCCCACTTTGGCCCGGCGAGTCTCAGAAGAGTAGCGTCCGCGTCTGTGCTGTCGGTGG
>CALZCR010000330.1 GCA_945631445.1 uncultured Corynebacterium sp.
CGACTCGCCGACCTGCAGCCGCCGGCTCATGGGCTCAGGGTTCGTCACCGAGGAAGACTACGTGATCACCAACGCGCACGTGGTCGCCGGCACGGAGCGGGTGCGCCTGGACACGGTGCTGGGCATGCAGGAAGCCGACGTGGTCTACTACGACCCGGGCGTGGACATCGCGGTGCTCTACGCCCCAGGACTGGCCATCACGCCGCTGGACTGGGCCGAGGTCCCGGCGGACACCGGTGCGGACGCCGTGGTCATGGGGTATCCGGAATCCGGCCCCTTCGAGGCCGCCCCCGCCCGCATCAGCGACCGGCTGACCATCGCGGGCCCCGACATCTACGCCACCGGGCGCGTGGAGCGGGAGGCCTACACGGTGCGCGGCTCCATCCGGGAGGGCAACTCCGGCGGGCCGCTGTTGAATGAGTCAGGCGACGTGTTGGGCGTGGTCTTCGGCGCGGCCGTCGACGACAGCGACACCGGTTACGCGCTCACCGCCGGGGAGGTCGCCGAGCGGGTGGGCGATGTGACGGATTACACCCAGCCCGTCGACACGCAGGACTGCGTGAGTTAGGGCCGCGGGCCTTGAGGCTGGGTCATCTTCCCGCCCGGAGGAACTCCAGGAGCGCGTCCACGAACCCCTGCGGGTTTTCCACGTGCGGCTCCGTTTTCGTGCCCGGCACCCGCGCCTGCGCCACCCGGCCGGTCACCCGCGCGCGGGCGCGACGCAGCACATGCGTCCACAGCCCCTGATCCGGATGGATCAGCAACGTCGCCGCCGGCACCTTCGCCGAGATCCACGGCAAGGGCGCCGCAGCCAGCAGCACGCGGGCGTTGTGCACCGCGGAGACCGCGGCGTTGCTGATCGCCGCCGCCCGCCGCCGCAGCTCCAATTCCTCGGTGAACCGCGGCGACTGTTGAAAGTGCGTGGTCGTGTTCAACCGCAGGTGCAGCTCATGGCCCCGGTCGCGCAACCGCCGCGAACTCGCCCACAGGCGTGAGGGCAGGCGGAAGAACGCGGCGCGGGCGAGGATCCACACGAAGTTCCAGGGCCGGGCGGCCACCGCCCGGCGCAAATCCACCGGGTGCGCCGACGACACCGACACCAGCGCCGCGACCCGCTCCGGGTGGGTAGTGGCCAACGACCAGGCCACCGTCCCGCCGGTGTCCGCGCCGACGACCACCGCCTCATCGTGGCCCAGCGCCGGGATCACGCCCGCGACGTCGCTGGCCAGCATCCGCAGATTCGAGCTGTGCGGCGCCGGCGGCTTGTCGCTCATCCCGTAACCGCGCAGATCCACGGCGGCGACGTAGTGGCCCGCCTGCGCCAACGGGGCGATGACGTGCCGGTAGTCGAACCACCCGCCGAAAGCGCCGTGCAGCAGGACGATCAACGGATCCGTCGGATCCCCGGCGACGGCCGCGTGCAGCCGCAGGCCGCGGGTGTGCACGAACTCGTGGGTGAAGGGGCCGTCCAACTCCACGACGGAGGGCGGCAGCGGCTGCGCGGGCGTGGGATCGGCCATGCGGCTAAGCTCCTGACGTCGATTCGGGGAGAGGATAGGGGCAGGGACCCCGCTAAGACGACACCGCCCGGAGGCGGTCCTCGGTGGGACCGTCGGTGCGGGCGGTGCGGCGTGGGCGAGGCCGGGGTTAGGTGTACAGGCCGGCGTCCTTGGCGGCCAAGTTCTTCTGCGCCTGGCCCGGCTTGAGGTGTTTGAGTTCCCCGACCGACTCCATCGTGGCCTTCGGCGCCTTGATCTTCTTGAAACGGTTCCAGCCGACGAGGGCGAACACCGCCGCCAGCACCAGCATGACCAAAAAGACGATCAGGAACGCGGCCCAGCGTTCCAGCCAGATGGCCAGGAGCTCTGCGGCGAAGAAGAAAAAGAAGAAAGAGGAGTACAAGGCGATGACGCCGGCCACGGCGAAGAACCCGCCGCCGATCGCGCCCTTCTTGATCTCGCCGGTGATCTCCGTCTTGGCCAGCTCGATCTCCGAACGAACGAGGGACGACGTCTGGGCTGCGGCGTGGGAGACCAAGTCGCCGATGGAGTTCTCGCTGCCCGTGGAGGAGTCGACGTCGTTGAGCGGGATGGAGTTTACTTTCGCGGAAAACGCGGAAGATCCGTCTGTGTACAGTCCGTCGTTGGTGCTCACGTGTTTTACCTGCCTCCGGTCATTGCTGACTTCTGTTTTAAATGGTTCATCTGTTTGTCGACATCCCAAATCCTGGGAACGCTCACCATCCCATAGTGCCACGATCGGCGACGGGACGGCGGATCTGGTGCAGTGCGCTCCTGGCTAGTGTAAAGGATATGTCTGCCACCGACCCGCTGTCCCCGTTGCTCGCCCTCGGTGAAGTGGCCGCGCTCGCCGAGCGCGCCACCGCCGCCATCGCCCGGGTGCACCGCCGCCCCGCGGCCTTGCGGAAACCGGAGATCATCGTCGGCGAGTCCGTCCTGCGCGGGGCACGGACCTCGACGTTGATCGACGGCCACCCCGCGCCCGTCGACAAGGAACCCGCGGGCGCGTTCGGCGCGGCCGTCAGCGTCTACGGCTTGCTCGCGCCGGGGGTGATCCAGGACAACGCCGCGGTGTTTCGCCGGTCGCCGGCGAACGTCGTCGCGCGCATGGACGTCGCGGCGGGCGGGCCCGGCGTGTCGACGTCCGGGGACGGGCCGCAGCGGCTGCAGGCCCTGGCGCGGCTGCTGGGCGACGACGCGGTCAACGCCGCGGTCCTGCCGCAGGTGGTCCACGCCGAGATCGCCGCCCGGGAGCTCGTCGGCGAGCGCAGCGGGCTGATCGGCCGGG
>CALZCR010000331.1 GCA_945631445.1 uncultured Corynebacterium sp.
CCCTGGTCATGGCGCTGCGGCGCATGGACACCGAACAGCGCGCCGCCCCCGCGCTGGCCCGCCTGGAGCAGGGGCTGCAGGCCGAGCTCCTGGCGAACCTGCCCTTCCCCCTGACCGACGGGCAAAAGACGGCCCTGCGCGAGATCTCCGCCGATCTGCAACGCACCCACCCCATGAGCCGCCTGCTCCAAGGCGAGGTCGGCTCCGGCAAAACCATCGTCGCCCTGCTGGCGATGCTCCAAGCCGTCGACCACCGCCGCCAATGCGCGCTGCTGGCGCCCACGGAAGTGCTCGCCGCCCAACACGCCCGCTCCCTGACCGCCACCCTGGCCGCCGCCGGCTCCAGCGCCACCGTCGTCGCCCTCACCGGCTCCATGGGCGCCAAAGCCCGCCAAGAAGCCCTGCTGGCGATCGTCTCCGGCGAGGCCGACGTCGTCGTCGGCACCCACGCCCTGATCCAGGACTCCGTCGACTTCTTCGACTTAGGCCTCGTCGTCGTCGACGAACAACACCGCTTCGGCGTGGAACAACGCGACCGGCTGCGCTCCAAAGGCCGCGACGGCGCCACCCCGCACCTGCTGGTGATGACCGCCACCCCCATCCCGCGCACCATCGCCATGACCGTCTTCGGCGACCTGGCGGTGACCACCCTCAAAGAACTGCCCGGCGGACGCCGACCCATCCAATCCGCGGTGGTGCCCGAACACAAACCCGCCTGGGTCACCCGCGGCTGGGAACGCATCCGCGAAGAAGTCGCCGCCGGACACCAGGTCTACATCGTCTGCCCCCGCATCGACGACGAGGGCGGGGTGCTCGCCGTCGCCGCGGACCTGGCCGCCACCGAATTCCCGGACCTGACCGTCGCCGTGCTGCACGGTCGCATGCACGGCGAGGACAAAGACGCCGTCATGGCGGACTTCGCCGCCGGCGGCGTCGACGTGCTCGTGGCCACCACCGTCATCGAAGTCGGCGTGGACGTGCCCAACGCCACCGTCATGATGATCCGCGAGTCCGAGAACTTCGGCGTCTCCCAGCTGCACCAGCTCCGCGGCCGCGTCGGCCGCGGCGGCGCGCAATCGCTGTGCCTGTTCCACACCACCGCCGAACCCGGCGCGCCGGCCTACGAGCGCGTCATGGCCGTGGCCGAGACCCTCGATGGCTTCGCGTTGGCGGACCTGGACCTGACCACCAGGCAAGAAGGCGACGTGCTGGGCACCAGCCAGTCCGGCACTCACCGCACAGTCAAGCTTTTAAACTTGACCCAGGACTTCGAGATCATCCACCGGGCGAACAAGGACGCCGAAGAGCTGGCGCGCCGGGACCGGGGTCTGGCGCAGCGTCTGGTCGCCGACATCGGCGAGGAGGACAAGGAGTTTCTGGACAAGAGCTAAACTCGTTGCCCATGAACATCTGTGCGCCGTTCGCCGGCATCGTCCGCTATCACGTGGCCCCCGGGCACACCGTGGCCACCGGCGAGGTGGTGGCCACCGTCGAAGCCGTCAAGCTGGAGGCGCCGGTGCCCGCGCCCGGGCCCGGGGTCGTCACCGCGCTGTCGTGTGAGGACTTCGCCGACGTCGTGGGCGGGGACGTGCTGCTGGAGGTGCGCGCATGACCCGCGTCATCTCCGGGTCCGCCCGCGGGCGGAGTTTACGCGTGCCGCCGGTAGGCACCCGCCCGACCAGCGACCGCGCCCGGGAGGGGTTGTTTTCTTCCCTGGAGGCGCGTTTCGGGTTTCACGGCGCGGTGGTCCTCGACCTCTTCGCCGGTTCCGGGGCGCTGGGGCTGGAGGCCGCCAGCCGCGGCGCCGCCGAGGTCCATCTCGTGGAGGATGACGCCGCGGCGGTCGCCGTCATCGAGCACAACGTCGCGGTGGTGGGCCACCCGCGGGTGCGCGTGCACCGGATGACGGCCGAGGCGTTCGTGGCCTCGGCGCCGCAGGGACGTTTCGACATGGTGTTGGCGGACCCGCCCTACGGTGTGGACGACGCCGCGGTGGCCGAGCTGTTGGCTTCGCTTGCCCCCACGCTGGCCGACGGGGCAGCCGTCGTGGTGGAGCGTCACGTAGACTCGCCAGAAACCGCCTGGCCACAGGGCTATGAGCCGACCGGGCAGAAACTCAAGAAGCGCACGTACGGCAGTGCCCGCCTGGACATGGCCGTGTTTGATCGGGAGGTATTCCTTGACTAAAGCAGTCTGCCCCGGGTCTTTTGACCCTGTCACCAACGGGCACCTGGACATCTTCACCCGGGCGGCCGCCCAATTCGACGAAGTCACCGTCTTGGTCACGGGCAACCCGACGAAGAACACCGGGTTGTTCACCGTCGCCGAGCGCATGGAGCTGATCCGGGAGGTCACCAGCCACCTGCCTAACGTGACGGTGGACAACTGGGCCGGCCTGCTCGTCGACTACACCACCGAGCACGGGGCCACCGCCTTAGTCAAAGGGCTGCGCAGCTCGCTCGACTACGACTACGAGCTGCCCATGGCCCAGATGAACCGCCGCCTCAGCGGGGTGGAGACGTTCTTTTTGATCACCGACGAAAAATACGGCTACGTCTCGTCCTCGTTATGCAAGGAAGTGGTCAAGTACGGCGGCTCCGTCGCCGGCCTGGTGCCGGAGACCGTCGTGGCCGCGATGAAAGAGAAGATGCGCCGCGAGGCCCAAGGCTGATGCTGCTGCTGGTCACCTTCCTGGTGCTGGCCGTCGGCTCCTACCTTCAGCGGGTCTCGGGCATGGGCGTCGGGCTGGTCGCCGGCCCCGTCCTGGCGGTGCTGCTCGG
>CALZCR010000332.1 GCA_945631445.1 uncultured Corynebacterium sp.
CAGGCGGTGAGGGTAGAAGTGCGTGACTGCGGCGATGATCAAAATCTGCGTGCCGTGGGTACCCACGCCGGCCAACACCAGGATGCCGTAGACCGCCAAGATGGGCGGGCCAGCCAGCAAACCGAGCAACGCGATTCCCGCGACGCCGGCGGCCACCACACCGGAGCGGACCGGCCCGAACCGGTCGCCGGCCCAAGCGGTGACGACGGAACCGATGATGGCGCCGAGGTTCAGTGCGAGCGTGAAGTTCAGGGAGGCGCCGAAGTCGTAGCCTTCCTCCTGCATCAGCTTCGGCAGCCAGGTGCCCAGTCCGTACCAGGCCAACAGCGTGACGAACGTGGCCAGGGCGAACCAGACGGTGACCGCACGGTACTTCGCGCTGAACAGCGCGCCGTAACCCGGCGTGTCTTCGTCATCCGTGTTGTCCGGGTCGATGCCTTCGCGGACCAGGAGGTCCTGCCGGATCGCCCGGTCGGAGGGGATGACCTTGGCCGCGAGCGGCAGGCCGATGAGCAGCGGGATGATCGCCAGCAGGAACATGAAACGCCAGCCCCAGTCATCGTGCAGCGGGACGATGAACTGGGCCAGGATCGCCGCGATGGAGCCGCCGAGCGGGACGCCCGACATCAAGACCGTGGACCAGGCGGACATCTTGTTGCGCGGAACCAGGTCGGAGGTCATGGCGTTGACGGAGGGGACCAGTCCACCCAACCCGATTCCCGCGATCAGGCGGAAGGCTCCGAACAGCCAGACGCTGGGCGCGAAACCGCACAGCAGGGTGAACACCGAGAGCACGACGACGGAGCCGAGGACGGCGAATTTACGCCCGAAGCGGTCCGAGAGGCGCCCGACGAGCACCGCGCCGATGACCATGCCCACGAAGGCCATGGAACCGACCGTGCCTGCGGTGGCGGCGGTGAGGTCCCACTCCTCCATGAGCTCTGCCTGGACCGTGCCGTAGACGATGAGGTCGTAGCCGTCGAAGACCACGAAAAACCAACCGAGAAGGACGGCCGCCAGCCTGCGCCCGGAGATGCCGAGCACAGTGAAACCGGAGCCGCCGAGTCCTGGGGCGGCCCCCACGGGGTCGCCCTGCTGCTTGAGTGAGGGGTTGTGTGCCATAGATCCATCTTCTTGGTGATCCCCGTTACAATCAAAATTATTCCACATAGCGGAAGGTCTGACCATGATTCACATTGGCCCCACCCACGGGTTGCCCCCGCGCGAGTATCTGCAGTCGGTGGACCTCGCCCTCGTCCTCATCCTCATCCTGCGCGATTCCGGGCGCATCACCATCTCGGAGACGGCGAAGCTCCTCGACGTCTCCCCCTCCACCGTCCACCGTTCCGTGGCCATGCTCGTCTACCGCGGCTTCGCCACCCGCGGGGAAAACCGGACGTATCTCCCCGGCCCCGCCCTGAGCTCCTCGAGCCTGCAGCCGGGCACCGGCGCCCAGCTCGTCGAAGCCACGCGTGAACAGCTCATCCGCCTTTCCGAGGAGACCGGCGAGACCTGCCAGTTGATGACGATGTCGGGCAATAAGTGCCATATCCTGCTGTCGGTGGCGGGCGCCACCCAGCCGACGGTCGGCAGCCGGCGCGGGCAGATCATTCCCGCCGAACAAAACGCAGGTGGCCTGGCCATGTTGTCGGAGTATTCCGCCGGGGAGCTGCGCGCCCTTTACCCCACCTTTCCGGATGCCACTTTCGACCAGTTGCGCCGTACTTTGCGCCGCTCACGCGAACGCGGCTTCGCCATCAACAACGGGTTGTACGAGGCCCACGTCTCGGCGGTGGGCGCCTGCCTACGCAACGAGCTCGGCGATGTGTTGGGCGCCGTGGCCGTCACCGTGCCGACCCATCGCTTTCGCTCGGTGCACCACCCGTGCACGCAGTCGCTGAAGGCCTCCATCCAGACCCTGAACCAGAGTTTGGCCGCCGTCCGTCCGGGCGCCGGCGCCTGAGCAGGGGGTGATAGGGGGTGTAGCCCATAATGTTTTCCACATAGCGGAATTTCTTTGAGGACGGGAGCGTCTGCCCATATGTTCGTAGTCACAGCCATCCGCCAGCGTGACGGTCGCTGCCCTAGCGGGCGCCGCCCCATTTGTCCCGCAGCACAGACACAGGAGGTTTTGGACAATGAGTGAATCCGACTACTCAAAGAAGCACGTCGAATACGTCGCTCCAGAGGCGACTCCGGAGGAACAGGCCGAGCTCGACGCCATGTACAAGCAGATGGACTCGATCCACCTGAAGCCGCTGTGGCGCCAGATCGGCGGGCTCATGCCCAACGAACCGGAGCCCTCGGCCGTCGCCCACAAGTGGGACTGGGAAGAGCTGTACAAGATCGCCCAGCGCTCCGGTGAGCTGGTGCCCGTGGGCCGCGGCGGCGAGCGTCGCGCCTTAGGCCTGGCCAACCCGGGCCTGGGCGGCAACACCTACATCTCCCCGACCATGTGGGCCGCCATCCAGTACCTGGCCCCGGGTGAGAACGCCCCGGAGCACCGCCACTCCCAGAACGCCTTCCGTTTCGTCATCGAGGGCGAGGGCGTCTGGACCGTGGTCAACGGCGACGCCGTCCCGATGAAGCGCGGCGACTTCCTGCTCACCCCGGGTTGGAACTTCCACGGCCACCACAACATCGCCACTGAGCCGATGGCGTGGCTGGACGGCCTGGACATCCCGTTCGCGCACCAGATGGACACCGGCTTCTTCGAGTACGGCACCGAGAAGCTCACCGACGAGTCGACCCCCGAGTACTCGCGCGGCG
>CALZCR010000333.1 GCA_945631445.1 uncultured Corynebacterium sp.
TTCGGGTACGTCTTGGTCAGGTAGTTGACGTACTCGATGAGCTTGGCCACCACCGTGTTGTCGCGCAGGTTGGCGTAGTCGTCGCGTACGCCCGCGATGGTGCGGTGCAGCTGCTTGTTGTCCTCGTCGGACAGCTCGGCGTCGACGGTGTAGACCTCGCCGGTGGCCTCGTCGACCACCAGGCGCCACAGGCGCTGCAGGAAGCGGTGCGCGCCCACGACGTCTTTCGTCGCCCACGGGCGCGAGGTGTCCAGCGGGCCCATCGACATCTCGTAGACGCGCAGGGTGTCCGCGCCGAAGTCGCGCACGATGTCGTCCGGGGCGACCGCGTTCTTCAGCGACTTGCCCATCTTGCCGTACTCCTGGGTGACTTCTTCGCCCTCGTAGAAGAACTTCCCGTCGCGCTCCTCGACCTCTTCGGCCGGGACATAGACGCCGCGGGCGTCGGTGTAGGCGTAGGCCTGGATGTAGCCCTGATTGTACAGGCGTCGGTACGGCTCCTTGCTGCTCACGTGGCCGAGATCGTAGAGGACCTTGTGCCAGAAGCGCGAGTACAGCAGGTGCAGCACGGCGTGCTCGACGCCGCCGACGTACAGGTCCACCCCGCCCGGGTCGTTCGCGCCGTGCTTGTCCGGCTGCGGGCCAGTCCAGTAGCGCTCGTTGTCCAGGTCGACGAACTTCTCGTCGTTGGTCGGGTCGACGTAGCGCAGCTGGTACCAGGAGGAGCCGGCCCACTGGGGCATGACGTTGGTGTCGCGCGTGTAGGTGCGCGGGCCGTCGCCTAGATCGAGCTCGACGTTGACCCAGTCAGTGACCTTGGCCAGCGGCGGCTGCGGCTCGCTGTCGGCGTCGTTCGGGTCGTGGGCGGCCGGGGCGTAGTCGTCGACCTCGGGCAGCTCGACCGGCAGCATGTGCTCCGGCAGGGCGTGGGCGACGCCGTCTTCGTCGTAGACGATGGGGAAGGGCTCGCCCCAGTAGCGCTGGCGGGCGAACAGCCAGTCGCGCAGCTTGTACTGGATCTTTTCGGCGCCGCACTCGTGGTCCGCCAGCCATGCGATCGTGGCGGCGATGGCCTCGTCCTTGCCCATCCCGTTGAGGTCCAGGCCGGAGTCGTTGGCGGAGTTGATGTGGGCGGCGTCGCCCAGGAAAGCCTGCTCGGAGACGTCGCCGTCGAGGACCGGGAGGATTTCAACGCCGAAGGCGGTGGCGAACTCGTAGTCGCGCTCGTCGTGGGCGGGCACGGCCATCAGCGCGCCGGTGCCGTAGCCGGCCAGCACGTAGTCGGCGGCGAAGATCGGGATCTGCGCGCCGTTGACGGGGTTGGTGGCGTAGGTGCCCAAAAAGACACCGGTCTTGTCCTTGTTTTCCTGGCGTTCCACGTCGGACTTGGCGGCGATGTCGCGGCGGTAGGCCGCCAGCGCCTCCTGCGGGGAGGCGGCGCCGTAGGTCCAGCGCTGATCGACGTCCGCGGCGTAGGGCTTGTCGGAGACCAGTTCCGCGGCGAGCTCCGCCTCGGGCGCGACCGCCATGTAGGTGGCGCCGAACAGGGTGTCGGCGCGGGTGGTGAACACGCGGATGACGGTCTCTGCGGCGGTGAAGTCCACCTCGGCGCCACGCGAGCGGCCGATCCAGTTGCGCTGCATGCTCTTGACCTTCTCCGGCCAGTCGAGCAGCTCAAGATCGTCGAGCAGGCGGTCCGAGTAGGCGGTGATGCGCATCATCCACTGGCTCAGACGCTTGCGGAAGACCGGGAAGTTGCCGCGCTCAGAACGGCCGTCGGCGGTGACCTCCTCGTTGGCCAGGACGGTGCCCAGGCCCGGGCACCAGTTGACCATCGAGTTGGAGCGGTAGACCAGACGGAACTCGTCGACGGCCTCCTGCTTCTCGACGTCGTCGAGCTCCGCGTAGACGCGACCGTCCTTGGTGGTGCGGGCGCCGGACTCCAGGTCAGCGATCAATTCCGCGATGGGGCGGGCCTTCTGTTGTTCTTCGTCAAACCAGGAGTTGTAGATCTGCAGGAAGATCCACTGCGTCCACTTGTAGAACTCCGGGTCGGTCGTCGCCACGGAACGGCGCCGGTCGTGGCCCAGGCCTAAGGAGCCGAGCTGGCGGCGCATGTTCTCGATGTTGTTCATCGTGGTCGTGCGCGGGTGGGTGCCCGTCTGGATGGCGTACTGCTCGGCCGGCAGGCCGAAGGCGTCGTAGCCCAGGGTGTGCAGCACGTTCTTGCCCAGCATGCGGTGGTAGCGGGCGAAGACGTCGGTGGCGATGTAGCCCAGCGGGTGGCCGACGTGCAGGCCCGCCCCCGAAGGGTAGGGGAACATGTCCTGCACGAAGAGCTTGTCTTCCGGCAGCTTCTCGCCGCCGGCCGGGGCCAGGTCACCGACGGGGTTGGGCGCGTTAAAAGTCTCCTGCTCGTTCCAGTGGCGCTGCCAGGTGGTCTCGATCTCGTTCGCCTTCGCCGCGTTATAGCGGTGGGCGGGGGTTTCGCTCGGCGTCGTCATGTCTGGGAAGTCTAGTAGGCCCTGACGGGGAAGGCGGGGATGGGCTGCGCGGGCCGCCGGGCCAGCGGCGGGGTCGGGGCGCTGGCGCCGGGGTGTTCCTTCGACCAGACACATCGCCCTACAAGTGTCGATGTCAGGGCCATGCGTCTGACCGAAGGAACGGCTGCAGGGTTGATCCGTGGTTTAGACCTGGCGATGGACGAGTCCCTCCTTTCCGAACCAGGGGCGACGGGAGGGCGGGACGACGAAGCCGGCGCC
>CALZCR010000334.1 GCA_945631445.1 uncultured Corynebacterium sp.
CCGCGCGGGCGGAAGCGTCGTCGAAGGCCTCGTTGCCGGGCAGCTCGGCGGAGTCTGCGCCGGAGAACAGCCCGATCAGCAGAACGTCCGCTTGCTTCGGGGTTTTCTTGGTCAGCACGACCTCGCTGACGGTGCCGCGGGCGGGAAGGTCGAAAGTAGTTTTAGCCATAGATTCCTCCTAGAACCGTGGTCTCATCGTGAATGGACTACACGACCAGCTTATCCATGCTCCCGGACCTCCGAGTAAGTTGAGAGGTTATGACGAACCTGAACTTCTCCGTTGAAAGAAATCCCCGGCCCGCCACAGACGAACGACGCGAGGCCGTGTTGGCGAACCCGGCGTTCGGCAAAAACTTCACCGACCACATGATCACCATCGAGTGGAGTGAGGACAAGGGCTGGCACGACGCCCGCGTCCGCCCCTACGAAGCCCTGCCCATGGACCCGGCCACCACCGTGTTCCATTACGGTCAGGCGATCTTCGAGGGCATCAAGGCCTACCGCCAGCCGGACGGGTCCATCGCCACCTTCCGCCCGGAGGCCAACGCCGAGCGCATGCAGCGTTCCGCCGAGCGCATGGCCATGCCGCAGCTTCCCGTCGATGACTTCCTGGAGTCGCTGCGTCAGCTCGTCGACGTCGACAGCGCCTGGGTGCCCGAAGCCGGTGGCGAGGCCGCGCTGTACCTGCGCCCCTTCATGATCTCCACCGAAGTCTCCCTGGGCGTCAGCCCGGCGAACAAGTACACCTACCTGGTCATCGCCTCTCCCTCCGGCGCCTACTTCAAGGGTGGGGTCAAGCCGGTCTCCGTGTGGCTGTCCGAGGACTACGTCCGGGCCGCCCCGGGCGGCACCGGCGCCGCCAAGTTCGCCGGCAACTACGCGGCGTCTCTGCTGGCGCAGGCCCAGGCAGAAGAGAAGGGCTGCGACCAGGTCGTCTGGCTGGACGCCTTGGAACACAAGTACATCGAGGAAATGGGCGGGATGAACCTCATGTTCGTCTACGGCTCCGGCGAAGATGCCAAGATCGTCACCCCGGAGCTGTCGGGTTCCCTGCTGCCGGGCATCACCCGGGATTCGCTGCTGCAGGTCGCGCGCGACCTGGGACACGAGACCGAGGAACGCCGCATCAGCACCGACGAGTGGCGTGACGACGCCACCTCCGGCGCCATGACCGAGGCGATGGCCTGCGGCACCGCCGCCGTGATCACCCCGGTCGGGCGCGTGCTGTCCAATGACGGCGAGTTCCTCGTCGGCGACAACGAGGCCGGCGACGTGACCATGCGCATGCGGGAGCGGCTGACCTCCATTCAGCGCGGGGCGGCCGAGGACGTCCACGGCTGGCTGCACACCCTGGTCCCGGCCAAGTAAGCGGCGCAGTCGCTCACTCGCCCTGGGAGTCGTGCTCCTGGATCTCGGCGACGGCGGCGGTGAACTCCTCCGCCTCGTCGGCCGCCAGTTCGCTGGCCGCGATGATCAACGGCAACGCCGCCAATGCCCCGGCGCCCTGCCCGGTCGACATCTCCAGGGCGATGAGCGGGGTCAGCTCGAGTCGCTGCAGGGCCAGCAGGTGGGCGGGCTCAGGGGAGAGCTGTCCGGCGATGAGCCAGTCCCGCACATTTTTACTCAGCCGGAAAGCGACGTACGCGGCGACGGTGACGGGCGCGCCGTCGAGCAGCACCGGGGTGCGCCGGGAGGCGGCCTGGGCGATGAAACCGACCAGGGCGGCCAGGTCCGGGGAGCCGATGCGGCGCAGCACCTCCAGAGGCTGGGTGCGCTGATCTCGGGCGCGGAACATGGCGTCGCGGATGACGGAAACCTTGACCTTCCACATGTCGTCGTTGATCCCGGACCCGGGGCCGACTACCGCCACCGGCTCCGTGCGGGAGTAGGCGCCCATCAGCGCCGCCGCGACGGTGGTCACACCGACCCCCAGATCCCCCGGGATAAGGATGTCCGCGCCCGCGTCGACCTCCTGGTCCGCGACCCGCTTGCCCACCTCGAGGGCGCGTTCCAACTCCGGTCCCGTCATGGCGTCCTCGACGTCGATGGCCCCGCTGGCACGGCGGACGCGTTCCTCGCTCCAGGCGTCGTGGTCGAGGGAGACGTCGATCAGCCGCACCGAGGCGCTGGTGGCGCGGGCAAAAATATGGGCGGGGCCGCCGCCGGCCTGCAGTTCTGTGGCCTGCTCCATCGACGCGCTGGGGGCGTAGGCGGACAGCCCGCGGGCGGCGACGCCGTGATCCCCGGCGAAAATCACCACGCGCGGCTGCTGCAACGGCGTCGGCGGCACCTGGCCCTGCCACCCGGCGAGGTCCCCGGCCACGCCGACCAGTCTCCCGTAGGAGAGCCCGCGGGGGCTGGCGGCGAAGACCTCCAGCATCCGTTGCCGTGCGTCGGCGTCGGGGGAATCGACGGGGGCGAACTGGGCGGCGGCGTCCATGGCACACTCCTGTTACCGGGTGAAAAATGAAGAAAAGCTCCATCCAGCCTAGTCGGCTGCGACGGAGCTTCGCGTATCCCTGCGGCTCTTCTGCGACCTACACCTTATCGCCGAGTTCCACCCGCGGCTTGGGGGTGCGCCAGCGGCGCAACTGGGTGGCACGCGAGTAGGCGTACATGCCCAGGCCGAAGCCGGTGGCGGAGGTCTCCGGGAACTTGGCGCGCACGGCGCGGTTGGCGCCGCGCCCGATCATGATTCCTTCGATGAAGAAGAGGAGGATGACGAGGAGGTCAAGAAGCCAAAGAAGAAACAAAAG
>CALZCR010000335.1 GCA_945631445.1 uncultured Corynebacterium sp.
ACACCTGGCCCGCTTTGTCGAGCTGCCGGCGGACGAGGTCACCGAGGACACCACTCGCCGCGACCGGCTGACCCATTCCATGGGGCAGCTGGCGGGATACATGGACGGGCTGTGTGACCGGCTCTACCACCAGCTCGGCTCGCTGCCGCAGGTGCACATCTTCGGCGCCAGCGGGGAAGTCGCCCAAGACTCCGGCGACGAGGTCGAGCGGCTTCCGCGCCTGTCGTTTGCCGTACGCGGCGTCCCGGCGGTCACCGTGCAGCGCCGCCTGCTGGACAACGCCTTAATCACCGGCATCGCCCCGGACATCACCCTGCTGCGCGAGATGGGCGCCGAAGAGACCGGGGGAGCGGTGACGGTGGCGCTGGGGCCGTTCACCACCACCGGCGACCTGGACCACCTGGTGCGCGTCGTGGCTTCCCTGGCTTAAGGCGCGCGCAGCACCAGCTTGCCGGTGACCTCGCCCGAATCGAGCAGCTCATGCGCCCGGGCGGCGTCCTCCATCGGCAGCACGTCGTGGATGTGCGGGTTCACCCGGCCGTCGGCGAGCATGGGCCACACGTTGTTCACCGTCTCCTCGACGATATGCGCCTTGTCCTCGACGTCGCGGGCGCGCAGCGTCGTCGCCGAGATGTTGTGCCGCAGCGGCAGCATCCGCCCCAGGTTCAACTCCGCCTTCGTCCCGCCCTGCAGGCCGATGATCACCAGATGCCCGTCCTTGGCCAACGAGCGCATGTTCTGGTTGAGGTACTTCGCGCCGATGATGTCCAAGATGACGTCGCAGCTGCCCTTGAGCTCTTCCGCGAAGTCCTGCTCTTTGTAGTTGATCAGGATGTCCGCGCCGAGTGTCCGGCAGGTCTCCAGCTTCTCCGCGGAGCCGGCCGTCACCGCGACCTCCGCGCCGAGCGCCTTGGCCACCTGGATCGCGGTGGTGCCGATGCCGCCCGCGCCGCCGTGGATGAGCACGCGCTGGCCTTCCTTCAGGCCCGCGACCATCACCAGGTTCGACCACACCGTGCAGGCCAGCTCCACGACGGCGGCCGTCTTGACCAGGTCGTAGCCCTCCGGCAGCGGGGTCAGCTGGCCCTGGGGGACGGCCACGTACTCGCCGTAGCCGCCGCCGACGAGCAGGCAGCCGACTTCCTCGCCGACCTCACGGCCCGTGTCACCGGCATCGGCGATGGTCCCGGAGCACTCCAGGCCGAAGATCTCCGATTCGCCGCGCGGCGGCGGGTAATGGCCCTTGGCCTGGAGCAGGTCGCCGCGGTTGACGCCGGCGGCGGCCACCTTCACCAGCACTTCCCCCGGTCGCAGCTGCGGGGTTTCGGCCTCGCCCCATTCCAGGGCGCGGGGATTGTCGAGGTCGGTCTGAATGATTGCCTTCATGGCCACCAGGGTAGGGGGAATGTGCGGGTGATGTCCCCGTCTCCGCTAAGATTCCCCTCAGACGGCGCCCCAGTGATGGTGGCGCCGTGGGGAGGCGTGGCAGAGCGGCCGAATGCACCGGTCTTGAAAACCGGCGAAGGGTAACCTTCCGAGGGTTCAAATCCCTCCGCCTCCGCCCTTGGCACAAGCCCTGATTCTCATGGATCGGGGCTTTTGTCGTGCGACGAGCCCTCCCCCCGCACCTGTCTCACCCCACGGGCGCCGCCGCCCGGACACGCGCAGCCCGCGGCCCCGTGGAGCGGTACCACCCGAGAAACAGCAGCACGATGATCGTCACGTCCACGACGTCGCCGCCATAGAACATCACTTGCGCCCCGATGCGGCCGTCCGTCGGATCGACTCCCGCCGGCGGGTACGCGTAGAGCCATTTCGCCAGCATCTGGTGCGCGGCGATGAACACGATCAACACCACCGACCTCATCCGCATCGAGGCCCGGTGCGGGTTCGGGTCCACCCCGACGAGCGCAGCGGTGAACACGTATCCGGCCAAGAAAATATGCGCGTGGATCAGCGCGTATATCGCCGGGGAGGAGTGCATGAGGTGAAACAGGTCGGTGACGTACAGCAGCCACAGGCCGCCGGCGTTGAGGATCGCCGCGGTGACGGGATGGCCGATCACGCGCACCGGTCCAGAGCGCAGCACCCGGGAGACCCGGCGCGCCCCGGTGACCGGTAGCGCGCGCAGCAGCAGGGTGATGGGTGCCGCCAGGACCATCAATAGCGGCGCAAGCATCCCGAGCAGCAGGTGGCCGACCATGTGCCCGGTGAAGCTGGCGTGCGCGGCGTCGGCCAGCGGGCCGATCAGGCTGGCCCCGAGACAGGCCAGCCCTATAAACCACAGGACGGGGCGGTGGACCGGCCACGGGCTTCTTGAGCGGGCGGCCCATGACCCGGCGGCGTATCCCAGGGCCAGGGCCACGACCACGGCCCCGGCCAGATATTCGAGCACCGCCCACCCGGGGTCGTGGTGCCCGGCGTGTGCGGGGGTCATGTCGCGGCGGCGGGCGTGCGGGCGGGGCGGGCGCGCCAGAGGACGATCGCGCCGATGATCATCAACACGATGGCGGAGCCGATCCAGACGACGTCGTAGACCAGCAGATCGACGCCGTAGCGGATCTGATGGATGCCCAGGATCTTGTGGTTGAGCACGCCGTCGATGAGTTGGAAGAAACCGACCCCGGTGATCACCGCCCCCGTCCAGTAAGACCAGGAGATGGGGCCGTGGCGGCGAACGTCGGCGAGCAGAAACAGTCCGGCCACGGTGATGAACCAGCCCACGGCGTGGAAGAACCCGTCGGCGATCAGG
>CALZCR010000336.1 GCA_945631445.1 uncultured Corynebacterium sp.
CCGCAGACATCATCAAGGTCGCCATGATCCGGGTGGACAAAGCCTTCGCCGACGCCGGCGTGAAGTCCCGCGTGCTGCTGCAGGTCCACGACGAACTCGTCGTCGAAGTCGCCGCCGGGGAAGTCGAGCAAGTCCGTGAGATCCTCGAACGCGAAATGGACGGCGCGATCACCCTGCGCGTCCCGCTGGAGGTCTCCGCCGCGGCGGGAGCCAACTGGGACGAGGCCGCACACTAGCGGCCACCCGCCTCCCGCGTCGGGGACAGGGCACACGGCTGTGGACAACCCCACCTGCGTGCGGGTTGTCCACAACCACCCGCCGAGGGCGGCCAGCGCCCTCGGGGCACGCGCCGATACTCGAGGCGTGCGCACGATCAGGTGCGCCGGCCACCACACCACCACCGGGGGAGAACACGCATGGCACGAGACACCGACGACCTCAAAGCACGCGTCCAAAAACTACTCAATCAAGCAGCCGACCGGGAAGGCACACCCGAAGGCGACACCTTCTACGAGAAAGCCTTCGACCTCATGGCCCGCTACGGCTTCGACGAGCGCGACCTCACCGCGCCGGGCACGGGCGACGACGGCATGACCAGCCGGGTCTATGAATTCAGCGGTTCCTACACGGACATGCAGATGCAGCTGCTCAACTGCGTCTCCTCGGGGCTGCACTGCGTGGCCTTGGGGGTCCGGCGCCCGCGCGCGACGTCGATCACCACCGGCACCGTCTACGGGGTGGCCCGGCACGTCGAGCGGGTTGATCTTCTCTTCGCGATCTTGAAGCCGAAAATGATCGCCTTGGCGATGAATCTGTCGGAGGATCCCGGCGACCCGCTCGCCGCCTCGTTGGTGGCGCGGCGGCGGTCTTTCATGCACGGCTACTCTAACGCGATCTTCCGGCGCCTGAAGCAGGCGGAGGCGCGTATCGAAGAATCGCAGCCGGGGTACGGGCTCGCCTTGATCGACGACGCCGCCCGCGCCCGCGAGCACATGGATCAGATGCTGGCCGACAGCGACGGTTACGTCACCAACCACCGCAGCCGCCGCAAGCTGGACGCCGCCGCCTTCGCCGCAGGAGGAGCGGAGGCCTCCCGGGCTGATCTCGGGCAGCGGCGCTTCAGCGGGCGCCGGGCGATCGGGGCCTGAGCCGGGCATTCCACCCCGGCGAGGTCCCGCGCCGACGACCTAGTACTTGATGGACATACGGCCGTCGATCTTGCCGTGGCGCATGGCTTCGAAGACGTCGTTGACGTCTTCCAGGGCACAGGTCTTCACTGACGGGGTGACCAGGCCGCGGGCGTAGAAGTCGAGCGCTTCGACCATGTCCTGACGGGTGCCCACCAACGATCCTCGGATGGTCAGGTTGTTGAACACGATGTCGAACACCGAGGCGGGGAAATCCCCGGCGGGCAGGCCCACGAACACGACGGTGCCGTCGCGGCGAGCCATGCCGAGCGCCTGTCCGAACGCGTCCTGGTGCACTGCGGTGACCACGATGCCGTGGGAGCCGCCGCCGGTGATGGCTTGGACGCGCTCCACGGGATCGGATTCCCGGGCGTTGACGGTGAACTCGGCCCCGTGCTTTTTGGCCAGTTCCAGTTTGTCTTCGGCGATGTCCACCGCAATCACGCGCATGCCCATGGCCACGGCATATTGCACCGCCATGTGGCCTAGTCCGCCGACGCCAGAGATGACCATGAATTGGCCGGGTCGGGTCTCCGACACCTTCAGCGCCTTGTACACGGTCACCCCGGCACAGAGGACGGGCGCTGCTTCGGCGTAGTCGGTGACGCTGTCGGGGATGCGGGCCGCATAGCGGGTGTCGACCAGCATGTATTGCCCGAAGGAGCCGTTTTGGGTGTATCCGCCGTATTCGGCTTCGTGGCACTGGGTTTCCCGGCCGGTGCGGCAAAATTCGCACTCGCCGCAGGTCGACCAGAGCCAGGCGTTGCCGACGACGTCGCCGACCGCCACGCTGTGATCGCCCGGGCCGAGCTCGACGACCTCCCCGATGCCTTCATGCCCCGGGACGAAGGGCGGTTCCGGTTTGACCGGCCAATCGCCTTCCGCGGCATGCAGGTCGGTGTGGCAAATGCCGGAGGCGATGACTTTGACCAGTGCTTGGTGGCGTCCGGGCCGGGGGACGTCCAGGTCCTTGAGTGTGAGGGTGGGGCCGAACTTCTCGACGACGGCCGCAGAGAAGGTTTCAGGGGCAGTGTGGGTCATAGGAGGCGGTGCCTTTCATATGTTTGCGGGGAGGGCCGGTCGCAGATTTAGAACAGGCCGGTCGGTTCTTCGGCGTAGGAGACCAGCAGGTTCTTCGTCTGCTGGTAGTGGGCGAGCATCATCAGGTGGTTCTCGCGGCCGATGCCGGATTCCTTGTAGCCGCCGAAGGCCGCGTGGGCCGGGTAGGAGTGGTACTGGTTGACCCACACGCGGCCGGCCTGGATGTCGCGGCCGGCCCGGTAGGCGGTGGTGCCGTTGCGCGCCCACACGCCGGCGCCGAGGCCGTAGTCGGTGTCGTTGGCGATGCGGATCGCCTCGTCGTAGTCGCTGAACGTGGTCACCGACAGGACGGGACCGAAGATCTCCTCGCGGAAGACCCGCATGGTGTTGTCGCCCTTGAACACGGTCGGCTCGATGTAGAAGCCGCCCTCCAGGCCCTCGAGCTCATTGACGTTGCCGCCGGTCAGGGTCTGCGCGCCCTCCTCGGGGCCGAGCTTCAAGTAGCCGGTGATCTTGTCCAT
>CALZCR010000337.1 GCA_945631445.1 uncultured Corynebacterium sp.
CCGCGCAAAAGGTCCACGAGACCCTCGGCCGCGACGGCGTGTGGGCGGCGCTGCCGGAGATCAAGGAGGTCGTCGACGACGCCCCGGTGGAACCGGTGGGCGCGGGCCTGCCCGACCCGGGGCAGAGCTACCCGGTGATCATCGGCGACTACACCGTGGAGCAAGCCCGGTGGGAACGCACCGAGGTCGTCGCCGGCACCGCGCTGTCGAAGCCGAAGCCGCTGGTGGCCAAGCTCGACCCCGAGCTCGCCGAGACCGGCCCGGAGTGGGCTCCGGTGCAGAAGTAGGGAGGGGTGTCTCCTAGACAGAAGGTGATCGGCGGCGGCTTCGCGCTGGCCGCCGTCTCCGTCGCCGCCCTCAACCTGCGTGCGGGCATCTCGTCGGTCGGCCCGGTGCTGGGGGACTTGTTGGCCTGGTACGACGCCTCCGGGGCGCTGGCCGGGCTGGTCACCGCCATGCCCGGCATGTTTTTCGCGGTCATGGGTTTGGCGGCGGTGCCGATCGCCTCCCGTCTGGGGCTCAGCCGCACGCTGCTGCTGGGAATGACGATGACCCTGACGGGGTTGGCGCTACGCCCGTGGACCGGCAGCGTGGGTCTGTTTTTGCTGCTCACCGCCCTGGTGGTGGCGGGCATCGCGCTGTCGAACGTGCTGCTGCCCGCCTGGATCAAACTCCACGGCGGCAAGAACGTCGTGGCGTTGATGACCGTCAACGGGGCCGTGCTGGGCCTCTCCGGCGGTCTCGGCCCGCTGTCGGCCGCGCTGGCGGACGGCCCGGGCGGCTGGCGCGACGCGTTGTTCGTCTGGGCCTGGATCGCGTTGGCGCAGGTGCTGGTGTGGATAGTGGTGGCGCTGCGCGCCGGTTACGATTTCCCCTCCCACAGCGCCGTGGGGGAGGACGGGCGGGCGCCGACGGGTTCGCTGTGGCGCTCCCCTTCCGCGCTGGCGTTGATGTTCTACTTCGGGCTGCAGTCGATGCAGGCCTACGTCCAGATGGGGTGGCTGCCGCAGATTCTCATCGACGCCGGCGTGGACGTGGCCGTCGCCGCGTTGGCGTTGTCGCTGACCGCGGTGTTCGGCGTGGCCGGCGGGCTGGTCATGCCCACGGTGGTGCAGCGCTCGCGCTGGCTGCCGGGCTGGCCGCTGCTCTTCGGCGTGGTCACCGTCGCCGGTTACGTGGGGTTGTTGTTGATGCCCGAGACCATGCCGCTGCTGTGGGCGGGCCTGCTGGGCCTCGGCGGGTGGGCCTTCCCGACGGCGCTGAACCTCATCGTCGTCAAGGCACGGCACCCGCTCGTGGCCGCCCGGCTGTCCGGCTTCGTGCAGCCCTACGGCTACATCATCGCCGCGGTCGGGCCGATGCTGGTGGGGTTGGCCTACCGGCCCGAGAACCCGCACACCTGGACCGCGATTATCACGGTTCTCATCGTCTTGGCGGCCCTCAAGGGAGTGGTGGGGATGAAGGCCGCTCAACCCGGCCGCGTCGACGACGAACTGGGGCGTTCCTCCACAGGGGCCTGAGCGGGCGCCGGGCCCGTGGTGTTAAGTGGAGGGCATGCAGGCAACACGAGAACGCGCCAATCAACTCCTCGAAGGCATCGCCGGGCCCGGGGCCCAACTCCGTGACGACCAATGGACCGCCATCGACGCGCTGGTCAACCAATCGCGGCGCATGCTGGTGGTCCAACGCACGGGCTGGGGAAAATCCGCCGTCTACTTCATCGCGGCCAAACTGCTGCGCGAACGCGGCGCCGGGCCGTCGCTGATCATCAGCCCGTTGCTGGCGCTGATGCGCAACCAGGTCGAGGCCGCCGGCCGCGCCGGCATCCGGGGCGCTACCTTAAACTCCGCGAACATGACCGAATGGGACCAGATCGAGACGGCCGTGGCCGCCGGTGAGGTCGACGTGCTGCTGGTCTCCCCGGAGCGGCTGAACAACCCGGACTTCCGCGACAACGTGCTTCCGCAGCTGGCCGCCGGCGTCGGCATGGTCGTCGTCGACGAGGCCCACTGCATCTCCGACTGGGGCCACGACTTCCGCCCCGACTACCGACGCATCAAGGACCTCCTCGACGGGTTGAGCGCCCGCGCCGAGGCCACGCCGGTGCTGGCGACCACCGCCACCGCCAACGACCGCGTCGTCGCCGACGTCCAGGCCCAGCTGGGAGCCGACACCGGGGTGCTGCGCGGCGGCCTGGACCGGGAATCCCTGCGACTGAACGTCGTGCGGCTGCCGGACACCACGCAACGGCCCGCCTGGCTGGCGCAGCGGCTCGGATCTTTGGAGGGTTCCGGCATCATCTACTGCCTGACCGTTTCCGCCGCAGAAGACTTGGCCGAAGCGCTCGAAGCCGTCGGCTGGAACGTCGCCGCCTACACCGGCCGCACCGAGGCAGGGGAGCGCGAGAGGCTGGAACGGGCCTTGATCGACAACGAACTCAAAGCCCTGGTGGCCACTTCCGCTTTGGGCATGGGGTTCGACAAACCCGACCTGGGCTTCGTCGTGCACCTGGGCGCGCCCTCCTCGCCGATCTCCTATTACCAGCAGATCGGTCGCGCCGGCCGCGGCACCGACTGCGCCGACGTCATCCTGCTGCCCGGGGCCGAAGACCAGGACATCTGGGACTACTTCGCCTCCGTGTCCTTCCCCGACGAAGACACCGTCCGCACTCTGCTCGACGCGCTGGGCCAGGAACCGTTGTCCACCCCGAAACTCGAATCCGTGGTGGACCTGACGCGCTCCCGCAT
>CALZCR010000338.1 GCA_945631445.1 uncultured Corynebacterium sp.
AAGACGTTGATCACGGGCTCCGACTTCGCGGAAGCACCGGTGGCGCCAGCGCCGTCGGCACTGGCGGCCCCGGCGGAACGGCCCGGCGCGGCGGCGTCGCCGCGGGCCTCGCGCTCGCCGTCACCGTCGCGTCCGGCCTCGGCGTCGTCCGCGTCGTCTCGGGCGTCGTCGCTGGTGGCGTCGGCCTCGGCGGCAGCCCCGTCCTCGACTTCGTCCTCATCTCGCTCGGCGGCGCCCGGGGCGTCCGGGTCTGCGTCGGCGCCCGGGGCGTCGCTGGATCCGTCCCGCTCGATGGTGGCGGAAATCTCGGTCTCGTCGCCCGAGGTGGCGACGGTGCCGTTGCCGTCACCCTGGGTCAGGGAGTACAGGCCCCAGAGTCCGAGCAGGACGGCGACGGCGATGAGCACCATCGCCAGGCCGCGCAGCGGCAGTCCCCCGGCGGCGTCCTTGCCTTCCGGGGCGGGCTGGTTGGTGGAGTTCTCCGGATTCACATTCGTCACACCCGTAACATTAACCCGCTTGGCGGGGTCTTGTCTTTACCGGCGCGCCAGAATATTCATCGCGGACCCGGCTACGCCAACCGCACGGCGGCGAAAGCCCGCCGCACCAACCGCTCCCCCGCCACCACGTCACGCGGTTCCGGCAGGTCGTAGTAGGCCTCCAGGGCGGTGCGGGCCACGGCCACCGCCGCCTGAATGGTCACTTGCACCTCAAAGTCGTCGAGGCCACCGTCGTCGGGCAGCACCGCCTCAAACACCGGGTACAGGCGCTTGGCCAGACTCGGCCTGGACTGCGCCCCCGTCAAGGTCTGCAACACGTCGCCGACCTGGAAGAGGACGGCGAAAGAATCCCATTCGCCGCGTTCCCCCAGGTCTTCGCGCAAGCCTGCGACCAGTACCCGCTCGACCGCCTCAAACAGGCCGACGCCCGCCGGGACCTCGTCGAAACGCGCCGCCAGATCGGCGGAACGGTCGACGATGAAGGCCACCAGCGCCTCGTCCATGGAGGCGAAGTAGTTGTGGAAGGTGCGCGGGGACACCCCCGCCGCCTCCGCTACCGCGGCGACCCTCACCCCGTCGGCGCCGTCGGCGAGGGCGATGCGGGCAGCGGCGTGCGCCAACGTGGCGCGGGTGGCGGCTTTCTTGGTTTCTCGCAGACTGGACATATCGCCTCCGAGTTTATCGGGCCGCTGCGGGCTCTCGGCCGGGCTCCTGCCCATCCTCCACAGTCAGGTGGCGGATGCCTTCGCCCTCGACGTCGACCCGGGGCACGATCTTGTCCAGCCACGCCGGCAGCCACCAGGCGCGTTCGCCGAGCAGGAACATCGTGGCCGGGATGATCATCATGCGGACGATGAAGGCGTCGAAGAACACCGCGATCGCCAAGGCGAAGCCCATGGTCTTGATGAAGACCATCTCCTGCAGCATGAAGGCCGCGAACACTGAGATCATGATCAACGCGGCGGCGGTGACCACGCGGGCGCCGTGCTTGAAGCCGTTGGCGGTGGCGTTGCCGGCGGTCTTGCCGCTCGCCCAGCCTTCGCGCATGCGGGTGACCAGGAAGAGCTGGTAGTCCATGGCCAGGCCGAAGACCAGGCCGATGAGCATGATCGGCAGGAAGCTCAGCAGCGGCTGCGGGTCGTCGACCAACCCGAACCAGCCCTCCTGGAAGATGGCCACGGTCACGCCGAAGGTGGCCACCACGGACAGCCCGAAGCCCAGGGCGGCGATCAACGGAACCCAGATGGAGCGGAACACCAGCAGCAGGAGCACGAAGGCCAGCAGCAGCACGATGGCGATGTACGGCACCAGCACGTCCTGGAGACGCTGAGAGATGTCGTCGAAAATCGGGGTGACGCCGGTGACGCCGTAGGTCGCGCCGGTCTCGTCGGCGAAGCCGGGGGCGGCGGCGCGCACCCGCTCGAGGGTCTCCGAGGTGCGTTCGTCCGTGGCGCCGAATTCGGGGGTGATCAGGATCTGCGCGGTGTCGAAGTCCTCGGTGGTGCCGACGACCTGTGCGTTGGCCACCCCGTCCACACCCAGAAATTCTTGCGTGGCGGCGCCGAAGGCCGCGGGGCGTTGCTCGTCGGGCAGGTCCACGGCGTCGACGACGGCGATCATCGGGGCGTTGCGGCCCGCGCCGAAGGCGTCTTCGGTCATTTCGTAGGCCACCCGTGGCGGAGTGCCCGGGCTGGCGGTGCCGTCGGTGGGCATGGCCAGGCGCATGTTGGCCGCCGGCAGCGCCAGCAGGACGAGCACGACGACGCCGGCCACCAGGTGCAGCACGGGACGGTTGCGGATGCGGCGGACCCAGCGCAGCCCCATCGTCGGGTGCTCGTCCTCCGGGTCCGGGGCTTTCACGCCGGGCACGCGTCCGGCGAAGACGCGCACACCCAGCAGCCCCAGCAGGGCCGGCAGCAGCGTCAGGGCGACGAGCACGGCGATGGCCACGGTGGCGGCCGCGCCCAGGGCCATGGCCGTCAGGAAGGGGATGTTGATGATGGACAGCGCGGCGAGCGCGATGAGCACCGTCAGGCCGGCGAAGACCACGGCAGATCCGGCGGTGCCCACGGCCATGCCCATGGCGTGGGCGCGGGTGTCCACGCTCATGCCGCGCAGTTTTTGCGCGAGCTCCTTCGGCTCGAGGTCGTTGGCCCCGGAGGCCTTGATCAGCTCGTTGCGGAAGCGGGAGACGATGAACAGGGCGTAGTCGATGCCCACGGCCAGACCGATCA
>CALZCR010000339.1 GCA_945631445.1 uncultured Corynebacterium sp.
CGGTGATCGTCAACCGGGTCTTCGAGACGGCCTGAGAACGCCCACACGCAGCGGCCATCAGGGAATGAGAAACTGAGTCTTCGCTGCTCTCCGCCCAACTTTGCAACAGCACCGTCTGAGGCAAGTGTGTGGTGCGATGATGAGATCGAAGAATCGGTGGAAGCCTGCCCCCGGGAAGAAGACAACGATGACGGGTCGTACTGACATCACAGCCGGCTACGGGCGGGCCTGTGCCGAGTTGGAAGGCGTTCTCTCCCGGGCCAGGGACGCGGAACTGCGCGAGCGTAGTGCGGGTACCCGCTGGACCAATGAAGAACTGCTGTTTCATATGGTCTTCGGTTATATGGTGGTTCGCACATTGTTACCTCTGGTCAAGCTTTTCGGTCATCTGCCGCCCTTGTTCAACAACGCGTTCGCCCGTCTGTTCAATGCCGGTATCCGACCTTTCGACTGGGTCAATTACTGGGGATCGCGTGCTGCGGCCCGGGTCTACAACCGCCACCGGATGGCCCGGAAACTTCGCCAGCTCACCACCACCCTGGCCACCAGTCTGGAGAAGGAATCCGAGGACTCGCTGGCACTTGAGATGGCGTTTCCGACCCGCTGGGATCCGTTCTTCACCCCCGTGATGAGCGTGGCGGATGTGTACGCCTATCCGACGTTGCACTTTGATTTCCACGCCCGACAGCTAAGTTTTCCCTTCGACACCGACGGATGACGGTGGCCCCTACGAGGGGGTTCTTGTCATTGAGCCAGTGCTCACGGCCGAAGGGGACAAAGGGTGGTCAGGCGCAGCAGGAGGTGGGCATCTCGGTGCGGAAAAGTCCCGCGGCCAGGCGCAAACTCTCGGCCATCGTGAGGTAGGGCGCCCAGGTATCGGCCAGATCATCAACGGTCATACCGGCCTTGATGGCGTAGGTGGCAGCCAGCATGATCTCCCCAGCCCCCTCGGCCAGGGCATGCACCCCCACAACGGTGCCGGTGACCGCGTCGGCCACGATCTTGACTGCCCCGCGGGTATCCCGGTTGACCAGTGCCCGGGGAACTTCCGACAGGTCCAGCACGCGGGTGTCATACGCCAGTCCGTGGGCACGGGCCTGAGCCTCGCTCCACCCGGCGGAAGCCAGCTGGGGACGGGTGAACACCACCGCGGGCAACCCGGTGTACTCCACCCGGGCCGCCGGCTGCCTGCCCAGGGCATTGAGTGCGGCCACTTTGCCCGTGGCCGCGGCGACATAGACGAACTGCGGGGCCCCGGCGACATCCCCGGCCGCCCAGATCCGTGGAGTGGAGGTGCGTTGGTGGTCGTCGACGCTAATAAAGCCCCGCTCATCGACTTTGACGCCGGCTGCGGCCAGGTCCAGCCCATCGGTGGTCGCCGCCCGTCCCGTGGCCACCAGCAGCCGGTCTCCCCGGACCTGCCTACCGGAGGTGGTGGTCACCACCACCTGTCCAGCATCGGTGCCGACGTGCACCGCGTGCTCCTCAACCATGGCTAGGCCGTCGTCGAGGAGGATCTCGCGCAGACTGTCGGCCAGCTCCGGTTCCGCCCGCGGGGCCAGGCGCCCCACCAGGGACACCCGGGCACCGAGCTGGGCGAACAACTGGGCCTGCTCCAGGCCGACATAACCGGCCCCGATGATCACCAGGGAGTTTGGAACCTCGGTCAGTTCCATGGCCGTGGTCGAGGTCAACCAGTCCACCTCCGACAGTCCCGGCAGGGCCGGGGCAGCTGGCTGGGCCCCGGTGGCCACCAGATATGCCCGGGCCCGAAGTGGTCGACCGTCGACCAGCAGGGTCTCGGGGTCCAGGAACCTGGCGTGGCCTTCCCGGATCTCGAAACCATGGGCGGCGGCCACATCCGCGTACTTCGTCTCCCGCAACTGGTGAACAAGGTCGTCTTTCTGACCCACCATCGCCGCCAGGTCGGCCGGCCCGGCCGTGGTCGGAACCCCGGCAAACGGATTGTTGAGCGCGTCGTGGCGGGCGGTGACCGCGGCCAGCAGGGCTTTGGAGGGCACGCACCCGATATTCACGCACGTTCCCCCGAGCGTGCCGCGTTCGATGAGGACCACCGTATGACCCGCCTGCCGGGCAGTAATCGCGGCGGACATCGCCGCACTGCCCGAGCCGATCACCGCCAGATCAACCTCATAGTCCTGCCTCATGACCCCTCACCTTTCCCGTAGCAAACTGTCTGGGTCCAGCATGCACCTTCCAGTGCACGGTAAGGTCAAGCCCGCGGGCCCACGCATTACTAGAGGGGAGTAGTTCATGCTCATCGGGGAACTGGCACAGGCCAGCGGCACCACGACCAAAACTCTGCGCTTCTACGAGGACGTCGGCCTACTCCCGACACCTGAGCGCAGCGCCAACGGCTACCGGTATTACGACCACCCCACCGGCACGCTCGCCCGGATCGACTTCATCCGCCGCGGCCAGACCGCTGGCCTGACCTTGGCCCAGATCCGCCAGGTCCTGGAGATCCGCGACCACGGCACCCCGCCCTGTCGGCATGTGGTCGACCTGCTTGATGAGCGCTTGGCGGGCCTGGACCAACAACTCGCCGATCTGCACAACCTGCGCGATACCGTGAGTGAACTGCGCTACCGGGCGGAGGGGATCAGCCCGGACAGTTGTGACCCCACCGCCATCTGTCAGTACCTCTAAAATGAGGTGCTGTTGCAAAGTTGGGGCAGTAGAAAGACCGGCGTGAAATAATCAGAGCCA
>CALZCR010000340.1 GCA_945631445.1 uncultured Corynebacterium sp.
AACTGGGCATGTCATGGAGATCTGGGGCGGAGGACGGTGCTACTTTTAGCCCGCCGGCACACCGCCGGTCAGCCGTAGGCCCGCCGTCGGAACCAGGCCGCGGGCTCCTCGAGAAACGGATTCACGCATGGACACCTGGGAGCAAACCCTAGGGGCAGGCCCCCTGCTCGGCATCGCCGCGGCGGGCATCGCCCTCATCCTCATCCTCATCATCAAGTTCAAGCTGCACGCCTTCATCACGTTGGTGCTGGTGTCCGTGCTCACGGCCATCGCCGCCGGCATCCCGCTCGGCGACGTCTACGACGTGTCCATGGACGGGTTCCGCTCCACCCTCGGCGACGTCGGCATCCTCGTCGGCCTCGGCGCGATGCTGGGCAAACTCATCGAGCACTCCGGCGGCGCCCAAGTGCTCGCCGACACCATGATCCGGCGCTTCGGCGAAAAGCGTGCTCCGCTCGCGCTCGGCGTGGCGTCGTTGTTCCTGGGCTTTCCCATGTTCTTCGACGCCGGCCTGGTGGTCATGCTGCCCATCATCTTCGCCGTCGCCACCCGCCTGGGCGGGCCGGTCCTGCTCTACGCCATCCCGGTGGCCGCGTCGTTTTCCGTCATGCACGTCTTCGTGCCCCCGCACCCGGGCCCCGTCGCCGCCAGCACTTTCTTCGGAACGAACTTGGGCCTGCTGATCATCGTCGGCCTGCTCGTGGCGGTGCCGACGTTTTATGTCACCGGCTACCTCTGGGGAAAGTTCGTGGCCAGGAGATTCTCCTTCAGCGTCGACGACCTGCCCCGGGCCATCTTCGGCGGCGACGACGAAGCGGTGAAGAATCCGCCGAAGGTGGCGACCGTCATCGCCATGCTGCTGCTGCCGATGCTGCTGATCTTCCTCAACACCGGCTCCGACTTCGCCACCAAGGCCGGCCTGATCGCCGGCGACGAGCTCTGGGCGCAGGCCTTCAGCATGCTGGGCACCTCCGGCGTCGCGCTGTTGATCTCCGTGCTGGTCGCGATCCCGGTGCTCGGGTTGCGCCGCGGCGAGACGGGCTCGGCGGTGGAAAAGATCCTCGACTCCTCGCTGGGCCCGATCGCCTCCGTCGTGTTCATCACCGGCGCGGGCGGCATGTACGGCGGCGTGCTGCGTTCCTCGGGCATCGGCGACGCGCTCAAAGACACCATGGACGGCATCGGCCTGCCGGTCATTCTCGCGGTCTACTTGGTCGCCGCCATCCTGCGCGTCGCCCAGGGATCCGCCACCGTCGCGCTGACCACCGCCGCCGGCCTGATGGCCCCGGCGGTGCTCGCCGGCGGGTTCAGCGACATGCAGATCGTGGCGATCACCATCGCCTGTGCTGCCGGCTCCGTCATCGCCTCCCACGTCAACGACTCCGGGTTCTGGCTTGTGGGACGGCTCTTCGGCATGGACGTCTCGACCACGCTGCGCACCTGGACGATCCAGCAGACCCTGGAATCGGTCATGGCCTTCGCCATCGCGGTGGTGATCTTCCTGCTCTTCTGACGCGGCGGGCGGGACATCGGCCCCGGGCTGCTAAACTCTGGCAGCGTGAGTGAGACTTCCCGCCCGATTCCCGCAGACAACGACGACCCCGGCTCCGCTTCCGAGTCCTCGGGGGCGACGGCCGCGGCGGAGAAGAAATCCACCCCCTGGTACGTCGAATTGCCGATCGTGGTGGTGCTGACCCTGATCATCATCGCGGTGCTGCAGAGCTTCATCGGGCGGGTCTATCTGATCCCGTCGCAGTCGATGGAGCCGACGCTGCACGGCTGCGAAGGATGCACCGGCGACCGCATCTTCGTGGAGAAGGTCTCCTACTACTTCACCGACCCGACCCCGGGTGACGTCGTCGTCTACGAGGGAACCGACTCCTGGGACATGGGCTATGTCTCCACCAGGTCGGAAAATGACGTCGTGCGGACGCTGCAGAACATCGGCTCCTACGTCGGCCTCGTCGCCCCGGATGAAAACAACCTGGTCAAACGCATCATCGCAGAAGGCGGTCAAACCGTCTCCTGCCAGGAGGGCGACCCTTCCGTCATGGTCGACGGACAGCCCACCGACCAGTCCTTCACCCTGCAGCCCCCGGCCTTCCCGGTGAACCCGACGACCGGTTCCGAGGCGTGCGGCGGAGACTACTTCGGACCCTTGACGGTGCCCGAGGACCACTACTTCATGATGGGCGACAACCGCACCAACTCCCTGGACTCGCGCGCCCACGTCGGCGACCCGTACCAGGGCACCATCCCGGCGGAGAACATCCGCGGCAAGGTCCAGGCCATCATCTTGCCGTTCAGCCGCATCGGCAACATCGACGACCCGGACATCCAGCCGCAGCAGCTGTAGCGGCTTGCCTGGCGTGCGACGTCTGAAACACCTGCGCACCTATGAGGTGGCGCTGTCGAAAGCCGGCCTGGGCCCCGTCGCCGGGGTCGATGAAGCCGGCCGCGGGGCCTGCGCCGGGCCGATCACCGTCGCCGCCTGCATCCTGCCCGACCATCCCATCGAGGAACTGGCCCGGCTCACGGACTCGAAGAAGCTGTCGCCGGCGTTGCGCGAGAAACTCGCGCCCGCCATCCGGCGTCACGCGCTGGCGTGGGCGGTGGTCTCCATCGACGCCGCCGCCATCGACGCCCGCGGCATCCAACCCGCCAACCTCGACGGCATGCGCCGCGCCGTCGCCCGCCTGGACACGCGCCCCGGGTACGTGCTCACCGAC
>CALZCR010000341.1 GCA_945631445.1 uncultured Corynebacterium sp.
GACGGCGTTTTGGGCGCCGTCGCCCGAGGAACAGGCCACCAGGGTCACGGCGGTGATCACGGCGACGGCGGTGGTGGCGATGAGTCGTGCCATACAGGGACAGTGCTCCTTGAGATAGTGCATCAGGTCAGGCGCAGATCCGTGAGACAGGTAGCGCCGTCGGCGAAGGTGGAGAACTCGGTGGTACCGGTGCGGCCCTGATGGGTGACTTCAATGGTGACGGCGGCCTCGTCGGGGAGCCAGAAGCCGATAAACCCGTTGTCGAAGGTGGTCGCCTCCTCATCCACCAGGACCTCGCCGCTGGCCTCATCGGTGATAGTGACCTGGATGGGCTCGTTGCCGAGCTCGCCGAGGCAGGTCGTCAGGCTGTGGTAGAAGCAGTCGTGCGTCTGGTTCACGTACGGGGCGATCGACACATACGTCAGGTCCTCCGGCAGCTCGAGGACGACTTCCTGATGATCGCCGGTGAGCAGCAACTCGTCGGTGCGTACCGAGGCGATCAGGTCAGTGGGGCGGTCAGTAACAGCCATCTGGTCGAGATGATCGATGGCCCCGGCGGCGTCCATGCCGGCCAGGCCGTGCGTGGTCAAAACTCCTCCTGCGAGACGCCCCCCGTGGCGGTCGACCCCGACGTCGCGGAGGAACAACCGGTCAGTGACAGTGCGAGGGCGGTGGACACGATCACTGCTCGTTTCACATCAATCTCCTTGAACCATGAGTGCCGGAAGCCGGATTAATATTACGACTCTCTTGTAGCACGCCCCTTGTTCGCGGCCGAAACTAAAAGCGCTGTTCACAGCGATAACTGTGTCCTTATCCCGGCGGGGCTGGTGGTCTCGGTCACCGTCCTGACACCAGGGACGTCCCCCGCAGACTGTCCGGCATCACCCCTTCCCCCTCACCCGGGAGGTAAAACACCTGGTTGGTGCACTTCTCCCAGACCGGAAGGGGCCTCTCCACCCCGGCTGGTGGGGTGGCAGGAAGGTGAGCGCGGCGGTGATTTTTGAAGATTTCATGAAGATTCACCTCAGGAGATCCCCGGAATACCCGTTGTGTCCGGGGTGGGTGATACTGGGGCCCATGGCTGCCCAACCCCCGACGACGAACCGCCCCACTGGCCGGATTCTAGTCGTCGACGATGAACAACCCCTGGCTCAGATGGTGGCCTCCTACCTCATCCGGGCCGGCTTCGACACCCGCCAGGCGCACACCGGCACCCAGGCCGTGGACGAGGCCCGCCGCTTCGCACCCGATGTCATCGTGCTGGATCTGGGCCTGCCCGGGATGGACGGCCTGGAGGTGTGCCGACGGATCCGCAGCTTCTCTGACTGCTACATCCTCATGCTTACCGCGCGTGGCAGTGAGGACGACAAGATCAGCGGTTTGACCCTGGGGGCGGATGACTACATCACCAAACCTTTTAGCATCCGGGAACTGGTGACCCGGGTGCATGCGGTGCTGCGCCGCCCGCGCACCAGCACCACCCCACCGCAGGTGACCACCCCCTTGATCGTTGGTGACCTCATCCTTGACCCCGTCGCCCATCAGGTGCGGGTGGGGGAGACGACCGTGGAGCTCACCCGCACGGAGTTCGAGCTGCTGGTTGCCCTGGCCCTGCGCCCCGGCCAGGTGCTGACCCGCCACGACCTGGTCACCGAGGTCTGGGACACCACCTGGGTCGGTGATGAACGCATCGTCGATGTCCACATCGGCAACTTGCGTCGCAAGCTCGGCACCGACACCCGGGGCCGGGGGTTTATCGACACCGTGCGTGGCGTGGGCTACCGGGTGGGGCAGCCATGAATCACGGACCCGGCCTGACCTTGCGCTTCCTGGCCGCCCAGGTGTTGGTCGTGGTGATTAGCCTGCTGGTGGCCGCGGCCGTGGCCACGATGGTGGGCCCGACCCTGTTCCACGATCATCTGTTGATGACCGGTGAGACCGATCCTGCCCACGAGGCGTTCCACGCCGAACAGGCCTACCGGGACGCCAACCTGATCACCCTGGCCGTCGCCCTGCCGACCGCCCTGATCTGCGCCCTGGTCGCCAGCCTGTGGCTGTCCCGCCGGCTGCGTACCCCTCTGCAGGATCTCACCCGGGCGGCCACCTCTGTTGCTGCCGGGAACTACCGCGTGCGTGTTCCTGCGGGGGATGCCGGACCCGAGGTCAGTACCTTGGCCCAGGCCTTTAACACCATGGCTGATCGACTCGAGCACACCGAGGATCTGCGCCGGCAGATGCTCTCGGATCTGGCGCATGAGATGCGCACCCCGGTCTCCGTGCTGTCGGTCTACCTTGACGGTCTGGAAGATGGCGTGGTGGATTGGGACCTCGCCACGAACACGGTCATGGCCGAGCAGCTCACTCGCCTGATCCGGCTGGTTGAGGACATCGATGATGTCTCCCGGGCCCAGGAAAATCGGATGGATCTGGACCTGGCCGAGGAAGACCTCAGCCAGCTCCTCCACGCCGCCGCGGCAGCAGCTCAGGAATCCTACGTCGATAAGGGCGTGGGGCTGCAAGTCGAGGCCGCCGAAGGCACGGCCTGTGTGGTCGTCGACCGTCAACGCTTCGGCCAGGTCATGGACAACCTGCTGACCAACGCGCTGCGCCACACCCCGCCCGGCGGTCAGGTCAGCATCCGCGTTGCCCGCCGAGGGGCCGACCGTGTCCTCATTGAGGTCGTCGACACCGGGGGCGGGATGACTGCGGAACAACTCGG
>CALZCR010000342.1 GCA_945631445.1 uncultured Corynebacterium sp.
CCTGGCCAACGTGCTCAACGAAGCCGCCTTGCTGACCGCCCGCAGCGGCGGCAACGTCATCACCCCCGACGCCCTGGAAGAGGCCACCGACCGCGTGATCGGCGGCCCGCGCCGCAGCAGCATGATCATCTCCGAGCAGGAAAAGAAGGTCACCGCTTACCACGAGGGCGGCCACACCCTGGCCGCCTGGGCGCTCGAGGACATCGAGCGGGTGTACAAGGTCACCATCCTCGCCCGCGGCCGCACCGGCGGACATTCCATGATCGCCGGCAACGACGACAAGAGCATGTACAACCGCGACGAGCTGTTCGCCCGCCTCGTCTTCGCCATGGGCGGGCGCGCCGCCGAGGAAGTCGTCTTCGGCGAACCCACCACCGGCGCCAGCGCCGACATCGAGCAGGCCACCAAGATCGCGCGCGCCATGGTCACCGAATACGGCATGTCCCCGCAGCTGGGCACCGTCAAATACGGTGAAGAAAACGGCGACCCGTTCTCCCGGATGAGCGGAGGCGGCACGCTGGACTACTCGCCGGAGATCGCCGCCGAGATCGACACCCAGGTCGCCTACCTGGTGGACCTGGCGCACCGGCGCGCCTACGACATCCTGGCCCAGCACCGCGACTACCTGGACACCCTCGCGGAAAAGCTCCTGGAAAAGGAGACCCTGCGCCGCCCCGACCTGGAAGCGCTCTTCGACGGCATCGACCCGCAGCCCATCGGGGACCTCTACCCGGACGACCCCTCCCGCTACCCGCGCCAGGAAGGCCGCGAACCGGTGAAGACCCCGGTGGAGCTCGCCCGCGAACGCGGCGAGGAGCCGCCGAAGCGCGTGAGCCTGCTGGAGGCCTCCAAGAAGGCCCGCGCCGCCCGCCAAGCGGAACTGGAAGCCAAGGGCGCCGGCGCCGCCCGGCCGCTCGGCACGAGCACCCCAGCCTCGGGCATGGGGCCCGGCGCCGGATCCGGCTCGAGCCCGGCCCCGGCCCCCGGCCACTACGGGGACACCCCGCCGCCCGCCAACTGGCACGTTCCGGGCTGGCCGCCCCAGAACACCGGCCCGCAGGACAACGCCCCACAGGGCGGGTCCACCGCCTCCCGCGAACACCCCGGCATGCGCAACTACGCGCCGGGCCAGTCGCCCCAGGGCGGCGAAGCGGAGTCGAACGAGAAGAACGACGGGCCGCGCGAGGAACCGATGATCGGGTTCCGTCTGCCGGAGCACGAACGCCCCGACCGCCCGGAGAACCCGACTCCGAGCGACGACGACACCACGCAGATCCCGCGCGTGATCGACCCGCTGGACGCCGCGGACAATCCCGACCTGAAACTGCCGGACGCCTCCCCGCGCCCGCCGCAGGACCCTGATTCGCCCACCACCAAGGAGTGACCGAGCACATGTCCGACACTGAGCGTCGCCTACCCGAGGGATTCGACCAACAACGCGCCGAGGCGGCCGTCCGCGAGCTGCTCATCGCCGTAGGCGAAGACCCCGACCGGGAGGGGTTGCTGGAAACCCCGGCGCGGGTGGCCCGCGCCTACGCGGAGACTTTCGCGGGGCTGCACGAGGACCCCACCGCGGTGTTGAGCAAGACCTTCGACGAAGGCCACCAGGAGCTGGTGCTGGTGCGCGACATCCCGATCTATTCCACCTGCGAGCATCACCTGGTGCCGTTTTACGGCACGGCGCACATCGGTTATATCCCGAATGAGGACGGCAAGGTCACTGGCCTGTCGAAGCTGGCTCGCGTGGCGGACCTCTACGCCCGCCGCCCGCAGGTGCAGGAGCGGCTGACCGCGCAGATCGCCGACGCGCTGGTGGAGAAGCTGGACGCGCAGTCGGTGATCGTGGTCATCGAATGCGAGCACCTGTGCATGGCCATGCGCGGCATCCGCAAGCCCGGCGCGATGACGACGACGTCGGCGGTGCGCGGCGGGTTCAAGAATTCGGCGGCTTCGCGCGCCGAGGTCCTCAGCTTGATTAGGAGTTAGCGGCATGCGGGTTCGTGATCTGACCGTGCAGGGGCGGTGCCTGGTGATGGGCATCGTGAACGTCACCGAGGATTCTTTTTCCGACGGCGGCAAGTGGATTGAGGTGGACAACGCGATCACACACGCCCGGGAGCTGGTCGCCCAGGGCGCCGACATGATCGACGTGGGCGGCGAGTCCACGCGGCCGGGGGCGACCCGGGTCGATCCGGAGCTGGAGGCCCGCCGGGTGGCGCCGGTGATTGCGGCGCTGTCGCAGGAGGGCATCGCCACCTCGGTGGACACGATGCGGGCGAGCACCGCGCTGGCCGCGGCGGAGGCGGGGGTCTCGATGATCAACGACGTCTCCGGCGGGCTGGCGGATCCGCAGATGTACCGCGCCATGGCGGAGACGGATCTGCCGGTGTGCCTGATGCATTGGCGCACGGTGGCCGGCGCCGCTTTCGCGGAGGCCTCCGGGGCGGCGGACCACGGCGACGGCGTCGTGGCGGACGTGCACCGGGTGCTGGATGAGCTGGTGGACAAGGCGTTGGCCGCCGGGGTGGCCAAGGACAACATCGTGTTGGATCCGGGGCTGGGCTTCGCCAAGACCCGGGAGGACAATTGGTCGTTGCTGCAGGCGTTGCCGGAGTTCATCGCCGGGGAGTTTCCTGTTCTGGTGGGTGCCTCGAGCAAGCGGTTTTTGGCGGAGGTGCGTTCGGCGCGCGGCCTTAAGCCGTCGCCGG
>CALZCR010000343.1 GCA_945631445.1 uncultured Corynebacterium sp.
ACCGGGACCTCATCGGCACCGAGTTCGAGCACCCGTTCCGCGACGACCTGAAGCTGAAGGTCATCGCCGACGACTACGTCGACCCCGAGTTCGGCTCCGGCGCCGTCAAGGTGACCCCGGCGCACGACCCCAACGACTACGCCATGGGCGTGCGCCACGACTTGGACATGCCGACCATCATGGACAAGACGGGCCGCATCGCAGGCACCGGCACCGACTTCGACGGGATGGACCGCTTCGAAGCCCGCGTCAAGGTGCGCGAGGCCCTGGCCGGGCAGGGGCGCATCGTCAAGGAAGTCCGCCCCTACGAGCATTCCGTGGGCCATTCCGAGCGTTCCGGCGAGCCGATCGAGCCGCGCCTTTCGCTGCAGTGGTTCGTCAAGGTCGACCAACTGGCGAAGATGTCCGGCGACGCCATCCGCGCAGGCGACACGACCATCCACCCGGAGACGATGGAGCCGCGCTACTTCGACTGGGTCGACGACATGCACGACTGGACCATTTCGCGCCAGCTGTGGTGGGGACACCGCATCCCCATCTGGTACGGACCCGACGGCGAGGTCGTGTGCGTCGGGCCCGACGAGCAGCCGCCGGCGGGCGAGGGCTGGGAACAGGACCCGGACGTGCTGGACACCTGGTTCTCTTCCGCGCTGTGGCCGTTTTCCACGTTGGGCTGGCCGGACGAGACCCCCGATCTGGAGAAGTTTTACCCGACCTCGGTGCTGGTCACCGCCTACGACATCCTGTTTTTCTGGGTCGCGCGCATGATGATGTTCGGCACCTTCGCCGGCACCCTGACCCCGGAGCTGCTGGGCCACGGCAAGGACGGGCGCCCGCAGGTGCCGTTCACGGACCTGTACCTGCACGGGCTGGTCCGCGACGAGCACGGCCGCAAGATGTCCAAGTCCCTGGGCAACGGCATCGACCCGATGGACTGGGTGGACAAGTTCGGCGCCGACGCGCTGCGCTTCACCCTGGCCCGCGGCGCCAACCCGGGCATCGACCTGCCGGTGGGCGAAGATCACGCGCAATCCTCGCGCAACTTCGCCACCAAGCTCTTCAACGCCACCAAGTTTGCCCTGCTCAACGGCGCGGACGTGGGCGAGCTGCCGCCGCGCGAGGAGTTGACCGACGCCGACCGCTGGATCCTCGATCGCCTCGAGGAAGTCCGCGGCAAGGTCGACGCCTACCTGGAGGACTACCAGTTCGCGAAGGCCAACGAAGAGCTCTACCAGTTCACGTGGTCGGAGTTCTGCGACTGGTACCTGGAGATCGCCAAGACCCAGATCCCGCGCGACGAGGTCACCCAGCAGGGCACCAACACCCAGATCGTGCTCGGCCGCGTCCTCGACGTGGTGCTGCGCCTGCTGCACCCGCCGATGCCGTTCATCACCGAGCTGCTGTGGACCACCTTGACCGAAGAGGAGACCGTCACCGTGGCGCCGTGGCCGACGGCCGCGGACACCAACGGTGGCGCGGAGACCGACGAGGTCGCCGCCCGCCGCATCGAGGACGCCGAGAAGCTGGTCACCGAACTGCGTCGCTTCCGTTCCGACCAGGGCGTCAAGCCCTCGCAGAAGGTGCCGGCCGCCATTGACTTCACCGCGGCAGATCTGGCCGAACAAGAGACGCTGGTGCGTTCGCTGGCGAAGGTCACCGCCCCGGAGGAGGACTTCGAGGAGTCCGCTTCCTTGGAGCTGCGCCTGTCGCAGTCCACGCTGACCGTCGCGCTGGACACCTCCGGCACGGTGGACAAGGTCGCCGAGCGCAAGCGCCTGGAAAAGGAGCTCGCGGCGGCGAACAAGGAACTGGACGGCACCGGCAAGAAGCTCGCCAACGAAGCGTTCTTGTCGAAGGCGCCGGCCGAGGTCGTCGACAAGATCCGGGCCCGCCGGCAGGTGGCCCAGGAAGAGGTCGAGCGGCTGACCGCCCGACTGGAGGGATTGAAGTAGTGGCCGACTCCCGCGACGAGCACACCCCCGACGAGGCCGAGGCGCTGGAGAAGATCCGGGAAGCCCTCGAGGAGATGAACGGGCCCGCCACCGTCGACGACCTCGACGAGGAGGCCGATGCCGAGGACGACGCCGGCCTCAGCGAGTTCGGTCAAGTCAAGCTCACCGATCACGGGCTGACGTTAAACCTCGGCGGCGCCGACCTCGACGAAGAGCGCGCGGCCCCGGCGTCCGAGAAGATCAGCGACGCCGACTGGGCCGAGCTGGCGCGCGTCGACGCGGAGTTGAACCAACGCTGGCCGGAGACGAAGATCGAGCCGAGCTTAGAGCGCATTGAGCTGCTCATGGACGTGCTCGGCTCCCCGCAGCACTCCTTCACCTCGATCCACGTCGCCGGCACCAACGGCAAGACCTCCACGGTGCGCATGATCGAGTCGCTGTTGCGCGCCTTCCACCGCCGCACCGGCCGGGCCACCAGCCCGCACCTGCAGTCGGTGACCGAGCGCATCACCTTGGACGGCGTGCCCATCCACCCGCGCGAATTCGTGCGCACGTGGGAGGAGATCAAGCCGTATGTCGAGATGGTGGACCAGCGCACCGGCACCCCGATGAGCAAATTCGAGGTCCTCACCGCCCTGGCCTACGCCGCGTTCGCCGACGCCCCCGTGGACGTCGCCGTCGTGGAGGTCGGCATGGGCGGCACCTGGGACGCCACCACCGTCGTCGACGCAGACGTCGCGGTGGTGACGCCCATC
>CALZCR010000344.1 GCA_945631445.1 uncultured Corynebacterium sp.
ACCTCCAAACCCTACTGGACGAAGGCGTCGACGGACGCCACGTTCTCGTTCGCTCCGACTTCAACGTCCCGCTCAACGACGCAGGCGAGATCACCGACGCCGGGCGCATCACCGCCTCGCTGCCGACGCTGAAGGCGCTGTTGGAGGGTGGCGCCAAGGTCATCGTCATGGCTCACCTGGGCCGCCCGAAGGGCGAGGTCAACGCCAAGTTCTCTCTCCAGCCCGTCGCCGACGCGCTGAGCGAAGAACTAGGCCAGTTCGTCGCCCTGGCCGGCGACGTCTCCGGCGAAGACGCCCACGAGCGCGCCAACGGCCTGACCGAGGGCGAGATCCTCCTGCTGGAAAACGTGCGTTTCGACCCGCGCGAGACGTCCAAGGATGAGGCGGAGCGGGAAGCTTTCGCCGCGGAGTTGGCGGAGCTGGCCGCCGACGACGGCGCCTTCGTCTCCGACGGCTTCGGCGTCGTCCACCGCGCCCAGGCTTCCGTCTACGACGTCGCCAAGCGCCTGCCGGCTTACGCCGGTGCGCTCGTCGGCGCGGAAATGGAAGAGCTGACCAAGGTCGCCTCCGACCCGGAGCACCCGTACGTCGTGGTCCTCGGCGGTTCCAAAGTCTCCGACAAGCTCGGCGTGATCGAGGCGCTCGCGGACAAGGCGGACAAACTGCTCATCGGCGGCGGCATGTGCTACACCTTCCTGACCGCCCAGGGGCACAACACCCAGAAGTCCCTCCTGCAGGAAGAGATGGTCGAGACCTGCCGGGATCTGCTCCAGCGCTTCGGCGACAAGATCGTTCTGCCGGTCGACCTGGTTTCCGCCCCGGAGTTCAGCAACGACGCCGAAACCACGGTCACCGGCGTAGACGGGATGCCGCAGGACTGGCTGTCGCTGGACATCGGCCCGGAATCGGTGAAGACATTCGCCGAGGTGATCGCCACCTCCAAGACCGTCTTCTGGAACGGGCCGATGGGCGTGTTCGAGATGGAGAACTTCTCGCAGGGCACCGCCGGAGTCGCCCAGGCCATCATCGACGCCACGCGAAATAACGGCTCTTTCACCGTCGTCGGCGGCGGCGACTCCGCGGCTTCTGTCCGCGTGCTCGGCCTGGACGAAGACGGTTTCAGCCACATCTCCACCGGCGGCGGCGCCTCCCTGGAGCTGCTCGAAGGAAAGGAACTGCCGGGCCTGGCGGTCTTGAAAGACTAGCGCATGAAATTGTTCAGCCGATTCACCAAAGAAAAGGAACCCATGGCCCGCAAAACTCTCATCGCCGGTAACTGGAAGATGAACCTGGACCACATCCAGGCCATCGGCACCGTGCAGAAGCTCTCTTTCGCTTTGCCCAAGGAATATTACAAGCACGTCGACGTGGCGCTGACCGTCCCGTACACCGACATCCGTTCCGTACAGACCTTGGTCGAGGGCGACAAGCTCTCGGTGACTTACGGCGCCCAGGACGTCTCGGAGCACGAGTCCGGCGCCTACACCGGCGACGTCTCCGCCCAGATGCTGGCCAAGCTCGGATGCAGCTGGGTCGTCGTCGGCCACTCCGAGCGACGTGAATACCACGACGAATCCGACGAGCTCGTCGCTGCGAAGGCCAAGGCCGCGCTGCAGCACGGCATCGTCCCGATCGTGTGCGTCGGTGAGCCGCTGGAGGTCCGCGAAGCCGGCAACCACGTCGACTACGTGGTCAACCAGACCCGCGCCTCCCTCGCGGGCCTGTCCACCGAAGAGCTGGCGAAGACCGTCGTGGCCTATGAGCCGGTGTGGGCGATCGGCACCGGCAAGGTCGCCTCGGCGGCCGACGCGCAGGAAGTGTGCGCGGCGATCCGTGGCCTGCTGCGCGAACTGACCGACGAGCAGACCGCCGAGAACAACCGCATCCTCTACGGCGGCTCCGTGAAAACCGACACCATCGCCGAGATCGTCGAGCAACCGGACGTCGACGGCGGTCTGGTGGGCGGCGCGTCCCTGGACGGGGAAGAATTCGCCCGTCTCGTCGCCGCCGCCGCGGGACCCGTCGACTACTGATAAGGCCCGTGTGCCCCGGTGGCGGGACAGGGGGCCGGGGGGTGTAGAGTTATCCGGAGTTCCCTGTTCGCCGTCGACTCACTGGTCGGAGGAACCATCACATGGTTTTGACCCTGCAGATCATCCTCATGATCGCATCCCTTCTGCTCATTGTCTTTGTGCTGCTGCACAAGGGTAAGGGCGGCGGCTTGTCCAGCCTGTTCGGCGGTGGCGTGCAGTCGAACCTCTCCGGTTCGACGGTGGTGGAAAAAAACCTCACCCGCTACACGATCATCGTCTCGCTGATCTGGATCGCGTGCATCATCGCGCTGAACTTGATCACCGCCTACAGCTGAGTCACGCGAACAAAACCCGGAACGACGTCGTCGTTCCGGGTTTTCTCATGGGGAGACGAAAATTATTCGTCGATCTCGCCGGCGGCGTCCGCAGAGACGAACAGCACTGTTTCCGCTGCGCCGACGGCGCCGGCGGCGGGCCAGTCGGCGGGGGAGGAGCGGCGCACCACGTGCCCGGCGGCCTCCGCCTTGTCCTTTCCGGACACCAGGAACCAGACGCGCTCGGCCTTGGCCACGGCCGGCAGCGTCAGCGTCGCCCGCTCCGCCGGGGGCTTGGGCGAATCGTATTCGGCGACGACCAGTTTCTCGGTCTCCGCCACGGCCGCGGTGTGCG
>CALZCR010000345.1 GCA_945631445.1 uncultured Corynebacterium sp.
CGACATGTACAACCTGGTCGCCGCGCTGATCTTTTTCCCGCTGGAGTTGCTCTTCGCCCCGCTGCAGCGCAGCTCCGCGTGGCTGTCGGAGCAGCTGGCGGGGGAGGGCGCTGGCCCGGTGGGCGTGCTTTTCGACGGTCTGGGCGCCGCGGTCAGCGTCGTCACCGAACCCGGAGTCACCCTGTTGGAGTGGGCGGTGAGCCCGCTGGGCGCCGTCGCCGGGGGCGTCACGTTGATCGTGGTGGGGGTCCTCCTGATTCTCGCGGTGATCAGCTTCATCGGAAAAATGCTCAAGGCCCTGCTGGTGGGCACTGCGCAGAAGATATTCCACAACGCCATCGGCCGGGGCCCGCTGTCCGGGGTGGCCTCCGGAACACTGGTGACGGTGCTGGTGCAGTCCTCGTCGACCACGACGTCGTTGGCGGTGCCGCTGGCAGCCACCGGCAAGTTCTCTCTCCGCCAGATCTTCCCCTTCGTGGTGGGCGCCAACATCGGCACCACCGTCACCGCCTTGATCGCGGCCTTCGGGTTCAGCGGAGCGGAGGGGCAGGTGGCGCTGCAGGCGGCTTTCGTGCACCTGCTCTACAACGTGTTCGCCGCCCTGCTGATCATGGGTGTGCCGGGTCTGCGCACGCTGCCGATTAAGGCGGCGTCGCTGCTCGCCCGACTTGGGACGGAAAACAAGCTCTACGTCATCGGTTGGGTGGCGGGAATCTTCCTGATCCTGCCCATGCTTCTCATCGGGGCGACGATGTTGTCCTAGGGCGTGTCCCCCTTTTCGCGGGCAGGGCGCACAGACAATGCGCGGTGCGTGCTCAGGAAGCACCGCCTTTATATAAAGTTGTCCTCATGCCTGAGACCCGTATCGCCGCCATCGGTGACCTGCACCTTGGTCGGCGCCACCCGCTGTGTCAGCCGGACGTGGTCGAACCGTGGTTCACGCGCGTGGTCGCCGCCGCCGTGGCCCGTGATTGCCGGGTGCTGGTGATCACCGGCGATTTCTTCGACAAGAAAGCCGCCCACGATCCCGAGCCGTTGCTGGCCTGCGGGGAGCGCATGTTGCGCCACGCGGTGGCCGAAGGGCTGCCCGTGGTGCTGGTCTGGGGCAACCACGACGTCGCCTCCGGGCTGCACCGGGAATTTCCCGTCCTCGACGGGGTGCACGTAGCCAGCCCCGAGCCCGAACTGCTCGTGGTGCCGGGCGTCGACGTCGTGTTCCCGGCCGTCAGCGTCGAGGTCAACCGTGATCCGCGCACGCCGGTGGGCACGTGCCCGGCGACCTTCCGCCCTTCATTGGCGATCCTGCACACGTCCCTGGACGGGCGATGGGACACCTCCGAGTGCCTGCCCACCTCCTTGGCGGAGATGGAGCGACGCGGTTACGCTGGTTGGGTGCTGGGCCATGTCCACGACCGGATCCACCTGGTGGAAAAACCCTTCATCGGTTACACGGGCGCGCCGTGGCGGCGCCGCCCGGACGTGCCTGGCGGCAGCGAGTACATCGAGGTCAGCGTCCCCAGCGGAGGGGACCCGGCCACCGCGACGGTGGTCCCGGTCTGACACAGAGCCTAAAATGCGCCGCAGTTGTCGGGAGCGGGGAGCCCGTTAAAGCGGTCGATGAGATAGTTCAACGCCTGCGGCTGAGACGTGAACATGCCGACGGCGTGGTCGACGGCGAAACGCTCACCGCCCGTCAATGACGGCGTCGCGTCCGCCAGGTAAAAGACGGGGGCGCCGGCGGCGCAGTAGTCGCGGCCGAGCTGGCGGACCTGGCCGTTCGGGATCACGTCATCGTGATCGCCGCCGCTGATCATCACCGGGGTGGCGGGGCCCCGCTGGCCGAGGTTCTGCGCGGACAGCGCTTCCGTGAGGTAAGGGTCGGCGAACGCCGCCTCGGAAAGGCTCGTTCCGCTGACAGTCAAGGAGTTCGTCGGGCGCATGCCCCAATTCAGTGCACTGTCACCGATGCAGCTGGCGGCGTTGTCGGCGACGAATGCCCGCCCCTCATCGGAGAGAATGCCATTGAGCGCGGCGGCGAACTCAGGGTCGCGGGCGGAGAACCCGGCCATCGCATAACCCAGTACCCCGGAGATCAATGAACCGTCGACGGCGGACATCACACCGGCAGATCAGCCGGCGGAGCCCCCGAATAGGTGCCCTTGACGTTGAGTTCCGGAGCGTATTCGGCGGCCAGCTCCGCGGCGGCGGCCGCTGCTCCGCCGCCCTGGGAATAGCCGGAGAAAGCGATCGGCGAGTCGGCCGGCGCCCCGGCGGCCCGCAACCCGGCGCGGGCGGCGTCGAGCACTGCATGGGCTTCTTCCGTGGGGTGGACGTAGGTGTGCGGGCCTGGGGTCCCGAGCCCGATGTAGTCGGTGACGATCACCCGGATGCCCTGCAAAGACGCCGCGTAAGACATCATCACTTCATAATTGACGCCCACGGACCGGGCGACGGGATCGACGACGCCGGTCAACCAGGGGCCGCGGGAAGGGTCGCAGGCGTCACCGCCGCCGCGGGTGCCGGGCGCGAAGACGATCGTGGGCGTGGGGCCGTCCCCCGGCCAGGCGCGCGCCGGCTCGATGACGACGCCGGACACCGCAGTCGGGGCGCCGTCCGCCCGGGTAGAGGCGTAAAGGATCTTGCTGGCGTGGCCGGGGAGGTCTTCGCCACCGACGTTGAGCAGGTGCGGGGCGTCCT
>CALZCR010000346.1 GCA_945631445.1 uncultured Corynebacterium sp.
CTGGCGAGGAAATCCGGGCCGCCGACACGGGCCACGATCATCGTCATGTCGGTGCTGCGCAGCGGAGTGGCCACCAGCGCCGACTCCAGGACGCTCCAGGATTCGGGGATCCAGTCTTCGGAGTCGGGGTGCAGGATCCGGGCGTGGTCGACGTCGATGAGCTCGGGGGCGGTGCCGTCGTCGGCGGGGGCGGCCTGGGAGGCGGCGACGCGGCTGACCGGCGGACCGGAACGCAGGATGATCGCCCAGGACGCGGTCATGGAGGCCGGGATGACTTTCACCAGTTCATCCAAGGCGCGGGCCTGGTTGTGGGAGGAGGTGGCCACGCGGGCGAGCATCTCGATCTGGCCGCGACGGTCCACCCGGCCGGAAAAAGGGCGGATGGAATCGATGAGGACGCCCGGCACGGTGTTCGCCGCGGTGATCAGTTCATCGGCCATGCGGCCGGGCGGCAATGTCACGACGATGTCGTCCATGACGGTGTTGTCGGGGGAGAATTCGACGATGTCGACCGACTGGATGTTGCCGCCGACGGACCCGAAGGCTTGGGCGAGGGCGCCGAGCTGGCCGGGAGCGTCGGGCAGCATCACACGGATGAGATATGACATGGGTGGGGGATCACGCTCCTGTGGCTCACAATGTGGCCTAGACTGAATTCTATCTCGTTTATGATAGAAGCCACGTTAATGCATGTGCGCCCCGGGGTGGGGAAGGTGGACCGCAACATTCCGGCGGGGTGGGGGTGGCGTACCATGAACGCAGATAACCCACGATACGCGCAAAGGAATTTTCACGTGCCTGAATTTTCGCGTGACCAGGTGTCACACCTGGCCAAGCTGTCCCGCCTGGCGCTCAGCGAGGATGAGCTGCAGCATTTCGCCAGCCAGATCGACGACATCATCGACACGGTCTCCACCGTGCGAAAAGTCGAGACTGACGGGGTGGAGCCGATGAGCCACCCGCACTCGATCATGACCGCCATGCGGGAGGACAAGGTCGTGGAGACCTTGACCGCCGAGCAGGCGCTCGAGCAAGCCCCGTCCGTCGAGGAGCAGCGTTTCGCTGTCCCGCAGATTCTGGGAGAGCAGGACTAACACATGACCAAGCACATTGTTCCGGAATCCGGCCTGACGTCGCTGACCGCCGCCGAGCTGGCGGAGAAGATCCACTCCCGCGAGGTCACTTCCCGGGAGGTCGTCCAGGCGCACCTGGACCGCATCGCGGAGGTCGACGGCGAGCTCAACGCTTTCCTGTACGTCGGGGCGGAGCAGGCGCTGGCCACGGCCGACGCCGTCGACGCCGCCCTCGACGCCGGCGAGAAGCCGGCGTCCCCGTTGGCGGGCGTGCCGGTGGCGCTGAAGGACCTGTTCACCACCACGGACGCGCCGACCACGGCGGCGTCGAAGATGCTCGAAGGCTGGACCAGCCCCTACGACGCCACGGTCACCGTCAAGCTGCGCGAGGCCGGCATCCCGATCTTGGGCAAGACCAACCTGGACGAGTTCGCGATGGGTTCTTCGACGGAGAACTCCGCGTTCGGCCCGACCCGCAACCCTTATGACCTGGAGCGCACTCCGGGCGGTTCCGGCGGCGGCACTTCCGCGGCCCTGGCCGCCGGGATGGCCCCGCTGGGCATCGGCACGGACACGGGCGGCTCGATCCGTCAGCCGGCCGCGTTGACCAACACCGTCGGCGTGAAGCCGACCTACGGCACCATTTCCCGCTACGGCGTGATCGCCGCGGCCTCGTCCCTGGACCAGGGCGGCCCGACCGCGCGCACCGTGCTGGACACCGCGTTGCTGCACCAGCTGATCGCCGGGCCGGACGAGTTCGACGCCACCAGCGTCGACGTCGAGGTCCCGGACCTGGTGGCCGCCGCGAAGAAGGGCGCCGACGGCGACCTGAAGGGCGTGCGCGTCGGACGCATCAAGCAGTTCGACCGTGCCGGGTGGCAGGACGGCGTCATGCAGCGCTACCACGCCGCGCTCGACCAGCTCGTCGACCAGGGCGCCGAGATCGTCGACGTGGACTGCCCGCACTTCGACGACGCGCTGGCGGCGTACTACCTGATCATGCCCAGCGAGGTCTCCTCCAACCTGGCCCGTTTCGACGGCATGCGCTACGGTCTGCGCGCCGGCGACGACGGCACCCGCTCCGCGGACGAGGTCATGGCCATGTCGCGCGCGGAGGGCTTCGGCCCCGAGGTCAAGCGGCGCATCATCCTGGGCACCTACGCCCTGTCGGTCGGCTATTACGACGCCTACTACCTGCAGGCGCAGCGCGTGCGCACGTTGGTGGCGCAGGATTTCGCCACGGCCTTCGAGTCCGTCGACGTGCTGGTCTCCCCGACGACCCCGACCACGGCCTTCAAGCTGGGCGAGAAGAACGACGACCCGCTGGAGATGTACAACTTCGACCTGTGCACCCTGCCGCTGAACTTGGCGGGCCTGTGCGGCATGTCCGTGCCCAACGGCTTCGCCGCCGAGGACGACCTGCCCGTCGGCCTGCAGATCATGGCGCCGGCGTTCAAGGACGACCGCCTCTATCACGTGGGCGCGGCCTTCGAGGCCGGCCAGAAGAAGTAAGAGAACTTACGGTTCACCCGCCCGGGGCAGGTCGCTGACAGCGCGCCTGTCCCGGGCGGGTTTTTCGTGCGTCGACGAGGATGCACGAAGATGAAC
>CALZCR010000347.1 GCA_945631445.1 uncultured Corynebacterium sp.
GCACCTCGAGCACCTGGAAAACGTCATCGGTCGCCACCTGGTGAAAGTCGGCCACCGCGACGAACTCAAAGTCGCCTGGAAGCGACCCGGCGGCGTCGACGGCACCACCCAGGTCGCGACGCCGGAGGATTAACTCCGCAGCTGACGCTCAATGCGCAGGTAGCGCTCCAGCAGCTCATGCCCGTGCCGCCCGGCCTCGCCTTCTGCGGCGAGGCCGGTTTTCATGGACTCCGTGAGCTCCTCGCCGTGCGGCAGGGGAGGCAGCAACGGCACGTCCGCATCGGTGCGGGCGTCAATGACCACCGGCCGGTCCTCCGAAAACGCCTCCGCCAGCACCGCGTCCACTTCGGCGGAATCCCTCACCCGCAGCCCCGCCAGCCCGAGCTGGCGCGCATACGCCGCGAAGTCGAAGCCGGGCACCTCCTGCGACGCCGCGAAACGCGGCTCACCCTCCGTTTCGCGCTGCTCCCAGCTGACCTCCGCCAGATCCCGGTTCTGCAGCACCAACAGCACGAACCGCGGATCCTCCCAGCCGCGCCACCGGTGCGCCACCGTGATCAACTCGTTGATCCCGAGCATCTGCATCGCCCCGTCCCCGGCCAGCGCCACGACCGGCCGGTCGGGAGCCGTCTCCTTCGCGGCGAGCGCATACGGCACCGCGCAGCCCATGGACGCCAGCGTGCTCGACAGGTGCGCCGGAACGGACGTCGGCCACGAGGTCTGGCGCACGTAGTGGTACACGCAACTGCCCACGTCAATCGCCGCCTGGGCGTTTGCGGGGACGCGCTCGCCGAAGCCGCGCACCACCAGCTCCGGGTTCAACGGCTCCGCCTCGACGTCGGCGCGCCGCCGCGCGACCTCCCGGGAGGCGGCCACCGCGGCCTCGACCTCGGCTCGCCACCGGTCGTCGCCGCGTTCCTTAAGGTGCGGCAGCAGCGCCGTAATCGATTCCGCTGCGTCGCCGACCAAGCCGACCTCCACCGGATAACGGTTGCCCAGAGCAGACGGGTCCACGTCGAGCTGCACCGCCCGAGCCTGACCGGGCGCCGGATAAAACTCCGTCCACGGGTCGTCGGTGCCAATCAGCACCACCGTGTCGCAGTTCTGCAGCGCATGCGCCGAGGCCGGCGTGCCCAGATGTCCCATCGTGCCCGCCGCCAACGGATGCGACTCGTCCACATAGGGCTTGCCCAGCAGGCTGGTGGCCACTGGGGCGCCGAGCCGCTCGGCCAACTCGATGACCTCGGCCTGGGCGTGACGGACCCCCTGGCCCACGAGGATCGCCACCTTCTCGCCCTCCGAGATCACCTTCGCCGCGGCCCGCACGTCCGCCTCCGCGGGCACAGTCACCCCGGTGCTCCACCGCGGGGCGGTGACCACCTCACCGTGTTCCTGCCCCAACTCCGGGGCGGGTTCCTGCAGCACGTCGTGCGGCAAGACCACCACCGCCGGGCCGCCGCGGGCCAACGCGGAACGAAACGCCCGGTCCACCACCATGGGAAGCTGCTCGGGGACGGAGACCGTCTGCACGGCGCCGCCGGTCACGTCGGCGAAAAGATGTTGCAGGTCAATTTCCTGCTGATACCCGGACCCCAGCACGGAGCGCACCTGCTGGGCCACCAGCGCCACCACGGGCACACTGTCCAACTTCGCGTCGTACAAGCCATTGAGCAGATGCACCCCGCCAGGCCCCTGCGTCGAGGTGACCACCCCGACCTGCTCGCCGTACTTGGCCTCGCCGACCGCCATGAACGCGGCGCCCTCCTCATACCGGGAGCCGATGAATTCGGGCGAACCCCCGGCCCGGCGCAAGGCGCCCAGCAACGGGTTGTTGCCGTCGCCGGCGTAGCCGTAGACCCGCTCGACGCCCCACTCACGGCGCCGGCGGACGATCAGCTCGGAGGTCGTGTTCTGCGGGGATGAGCTCATTATGTTCTCCTGACGAAGAGTTCAGAGACGTTTCAGGTCTTGGGTCGCCGGTCCTTCCCGCAGCGTGCCGTCGGCGGTGAAACGGGAACCGTGCAACGGGCAGTCCCAGGACTGCTCGGCGTCGTTCCAGGCCAGCGTCCCACCCATGTGCGGGCACACCCGGCTGACCTGACGTCCGCGATCGCGGACCGTGTCGACCAGGTTGCTGACCTGGGCGCCCACCGCTCCAGCTTGCTGGGTGACCGTGCCCGTGGCGGAGCCCACGACCGACGGGGAACCGAAGCTGATCTGTTCCGGGCGTCCCAGGACGAGGTCGGCGACCCGGCGGGCGGCGGCCGGGGCCCCCGTCATGCCCCATTTGCTGTAGGCGCCCGCGAAGTGGACGCGGCCGCCGCCCCAGGACATCGTCTCGGCCAGCGGAACCATGCCGACGGGGTGGTAGTCCTGCGCGGACCAGCCGTGGGTGCGCCGCGCACCGGGGAAGTGCTCCTGGGTCCAGGCGTCGATGTCCGCGATCTGTTCGTTGGTGTCGCGGGACTGGCCCGTCCGGTGCCCGGTGCCGCCGACCAGCAGGCGGGGCGTCTCTCCGCCCAGGTAAGTGCGCAGGGAGACGCCGGGGGAGCCGGTGGACAAAACATCCCGTCGGGCAGCACGGAACCGGGGGCGGGTTCGTAGGCGCAGAGATAGGAGCGCTCGGGCACCAGCGACATCGTGGTCGTGCCCGTGTCC
>CALZCR010000348.1 GCA_945631445.1 uncultured Corynebacterium sp.
GTTCCGCCGCGTAGGTGATCATCTCGCCGCGACGGCGATCGTCGAAGTCGATGTCGATATCCGGTGCGGACGGGCGCTCCGGGTTAAGGAAACGCTCGAAGAGCAGGCCGTATTCCATCGGGTCGATGTTGGTGACCGTCAGCGCGTAGGCCACCAGGGAACCGGCGGCGGAGCCACGGCCCGGGCCGACGCGGATGCCGATGGAACGGGCGTGCCTGATGATCTCAGCGACGATGAGGAAGTACGAAGGGTAGCCCTTCAAGTCGATGACTTCGATCTCGTACTTCGCGCGCTCGAGGTAGTCCTCGGGGACCTCGGCGCCGTCGAAACGCTCCTCCAGCCCGCGCTGGACCTCCTTCGCCAGCCACGTGGTGGGGGTCTCTCCCTCCGGGACGTCGGCGACCGGCATCCGGTCGTGCGGGTGCGCCTCCCAGATCTCGCCGTAGTCCTCGACGCGCTCGGCGATCCACAAGGTGTTGTCGCAGGCGTCGGGCACCGTGTCGTCGAAAAGATCGCGCATCTGTTCGGCCGTCTTGATGTAGTAGCCGGTGCCGTCGAACTTGAAGCGGTCCTGGTCCAGCAGGGTCTTGCCCGTCTGCACGCACAGCATCGCCTCATGCGACTGGGCCTGCGACTCCAGCACGTAGTGGCAGTCGTTGGTGGCCAGGGCCGGCAGCTCCAGCATCTTGCCGATGCGCAGCAGATCGTCGCGCACGCGCTGCTCGATGTGCAGGCCGTGGTCCATCAGCTCCAGGAAGTAATTGTCCTTGCCGTAGATGTCCTGCCACATCGCCGCGGCCTCCAGGGCCTCGTCGAACTGCCCCAGGCGCAGACGGGTCTGGACGTCGCCGGACGGGCAGCCGGTGGTGGCGATGATGCCGTCGGCGCGCTCCGCGATCAGCTCCGCGTCCATCCGTGGCCACTTGCCCAACTGGCCTTCATACGAGGCCATCGACGACAAGTAGAACAGGTTGCGCAGGCCGGTGGCGTTTTCCGCCAGCATCGTCTGGTGCAGATACGCGCCGGACGCCGAGACGTCGTCGCGCTTCTGGTCGGGCGTGCCCCAGCGGACGCGCTTTTTGTTGAACCGCGATTCCGGCGCCATGTAGGACTCGATGCCGATGATCGGCTTGATCCCGGCCTCGGTCATCTTGCGGTAAAACGCGTTCGACCCGAACATGTTGCCGTGGTCCGTGATGCCCACGGCGGGCATGCCCTGACGGTCAACCTCGTCGGCGAGCATGTCGATCTTGGCCATGCCGTCGAGCATGGAATATTCGGTGTGGTTGTGCAGATGCACGAATGACGACTTCTTCCCCATGGAGCCCATCCTATCCGCCGTCAGCCCCCAGGTAAATTGTCCGCTTACAGCGGAATTCGACTGAACGGCCCGGTCGTCCCTTCTCTTCTGTCAATGTCTCGCTGTTCCATCCACGCGACCACGTCGAAAGTCCGCAACAGGCTGATCCGCCCCTCCAGCCCGGCGCGCTTGCGGGCGTCGCCTAGCTGTTCCTGCAGTTCCTGGTTTCCTGCCCACTCCTGGTGGAAGGGTCGGAGGAAATCGCTGGCGGACAGTCCCGTCAGTCGCCGGATCTGCGTGTCTTGAATCGGGTAGAGGTGGGGGCGCTTGCGGGCGATGAGTTTGCTGGCGACCACCGGGCCGACTCCCGTGATTTTCTGGAGTTCGCTCTTTAACCGCCACGCCGGCCATTCCGGGGTGATCTCCCCGGCGGGGACGGTGGCGAGGTCGCGGTCGTGGCCGACGTCGATGAGCAACCCGGAGAGCCGGCCGGTCTCTTGGTGCAGGATTTTGACCGCCGCCGACCATTTCCGCAGTGGCGTCCCCAGGCACTGCACCGCCACGATGTCGTCGGCCGTGAAGACGTTTGGGTTCGGGTCCTCGGGCACCCAGTGGTCGAAGAAGGCGCCGTCGAACAGCGTGCGCTCGTCCTCCGGCACCGACTCCAGCCGCGCAGAATAGTAGCGGCGCAGGTACTCGACGGCCTGCTCGGCGTCGCCGTGCAGGGCCTGCGGAAGGGTAATTCCAGTCACACTGTCCATGTCCCCATTCTAGCCAGCTCAGCTGTGTCGGAAGGGGAGGTCTACGGTTAGTCGCATGCTCAATACCGTCCTGGCCTACCTGCTGTGGGGGTTCTTCCCGGCGTTTTTCCCGTTGCTGCTGCCGGCCTCGCCGCTGGAGATCATCGCCCACCGCGTGATCTGGACGGCGGTGTTGATGGTGTTGGTCATCCTGGTCAACGGCGCGTGGCGTGAACTGCGCGACGCGTCGGCGAAAACCTGGGGTTACCTGGCGCTGGCCGGGGTGCTGATCACCGCCAACTGGGGCATCTACGTCCTGGCGGTCAACACCGACCACGTCGCCGACGCCGCGCTGGGGTATTTCATCAACCCGCTGCTGTCGGTGCTGCTGGCCACCCTCGTGCTGCGGGAGACGCTGCGGAAAAGACAGGTCCGGGCCATCGCCGTCGCCGGCGTCGGCGTGGTGGTGCTGATCTTCCTGGCCGGCCAGCCCCCGGTCATGGCGCTGGGGATGGCGCTGACCTTCGCTTTCTACGGTCTGATCAAAAAGCAGATCACCGTCTCCGCCACCGCCTCCGTCGCGGCGGAAACCCTCGTCGTCGCCCCCGCCGGCGTCG
>CALZCR010000349.1 GCA_945631445.1 uncultured Corynebacterium sp.
GCTGACTCTCACGTGCAATGAGGGTCACCCCGTGGGTTACAGCCCTCATCGAACTTCGATGCGCCGCAGCCACGTCGGACGTGAAACTGCTTTCATAAAATGACAGACCGCAGGCCGGAGCAACCGCTAAACCTGAAAGCGCGCACCCGCCTTTGCGCCGGTGCGTGGTGTGGGGCTTCGACCGACTCCGGAACGGGCATCGAACGGGTTCGGAAAAACCCTGCCGTCCGGCGATCTAGGGCAAGTGTAACCGATGTCGCCCGGCGCACCACCAAAGGGGGCCCGGGCGAGTGGCTACAGTGGACGGCATGCTCTCGACAATGCAGGACCTTCCCCTGTCGATCTCCCGCATCTTGGCGTACGGCGCGACCGTGCACGGCTCCACCAAAGTCACCACCTGGAGCAACGACGAGGCGCAGGAGACCACCTTCGCGGACGTCGCCGCCCGGGCCGCCGCCTTCGCCCATGCCCTGCGGCAGGACCTGGGCGTCGACGGCGATCAACGGGTCGGCACATTGATGTACAACTGCGCGGAGCACCTGGAGGTGCTCTTCTCCGCGACCTGCATGGGTGCGGTGTTCACCCCGTTGAACAAGCAGCTGATGAACGACCAGATCCGGCATATCGTCAACCACGCCGAAGTCGAGGTCATCGTCGTCGACCCCCGCCTGATGACCCAGCTCAGCGCCGTGCTCGTCGATTGCCCGAGCGTGCGCGCCGTGGTGGCCATCGGGCTGGAGCCGCTCGCGGATTTCCTCCCGCTGCTGCCCGAGGGCGTCACGCTCCACTCCTACGAAGCCCTGCTGGATGGGCGTTCCACCAAGTTCGACTGGCCGGTCCAGGACGAGCGCACCGCCGCCGCCATTTGCTACTCGACCGGCACCTCGGGCGCGCCGAAGGGCGTGGCCTATTCGCACCGCTCGGTGTACCTGCAGGCCATGAGCCTGCGCACCACCGACTCCCTCGCCGTCGAACACGGCCAATCCTTCCTCTGCTGCGTGCCGATCTACCACGTGCTCAGCTGGGGCGTCCCCTTCGCGGCGTTCATGTCGGGCACCCCCCTGGTGCTGCCGGACTCCGACGTCTCCGCCCCCACGTTGGCCAAGCTCATCGCGACGACCCATCCGCGCGTCGCCCACGGCGTGCCCACGGTGTGGACCCAGCTGATGGTCCATTACCTGCACAACCCGCCGGAGCGCATGAGCCTGCAGGAGATCTACGTGGGCGGCTCGCCCGCCCCGCCGATCCTGATCAAGATGTGGGAGGAACGCTACGGCGTCGAGGTGATCCACGTGTGGGGGATGACGGAAACTTCCACCGTGGGCACCGTCGCCCGCCCGCCCTCCGGGGTCTCGGGTGAAGCCCGCTGGGCCTACCGCGTCTCCCAGGGACGGTTCCCGGCGTCGCTGGAATACCGGGTCGTCGCCGACGACCGGGTCCAGGCCGCCACCGACCGCAACCAAGGTGAAATCCAAGTGCGGGGAAACATGGTCACCGCCAACTACTACCGCTCCCCCGCGGAGGAGGCCGACGGGTCTGCGCGCCAATTCCGCGGCAAGGAAGTCGACGACGACGAGCTGCAGTTCACCCCCGACGGCTGGCTGCGCACCGGCGACGTCGGCTCCGTCACCCGCGACGGCTTCTTGACGGTCTCCGACCGCGCCCGCGACGTGATCCGCTCCGGCGGCGAGTGGATCTACTCCGTGCTGCTGGAAAACGTCGTCACCGGCAACCCCGAGGTCGTGGAGGCCGCGGTGATCGGCTACCCCGACGCCAAGTGGGGCGAACGGCCGTTGGCCGTGACGGTGCTGCACCGCGACGTCCCGCGGACGAAGGAGACCGCTGAAAAAATCCGCGAGCGGATGCGGGCCCAATTGCCGAACTGGATGCTGCCGGAATACTGGACCTTCGTCGACGACATCGACAAGACCTCGGTGGACAAGTTCGACAAGAAGGACCTGCGCAAGCACCTGGCGGACGGTAAGTTCGACGTCATCAAACTCCTCGGCCCGGGGCAACGCTCCCTGGACGAGGACCCGGGCGCCGGCACCGGATCCAGCGAGGCCACGGAATAAAACCCGATTAAGCCCTTGGAAAATCTCCGCCGCCTCCTTATTATGGTTAGACCATGACATCGCGCGAAAAGATCCTGCTCCCGCTGCCCACGTCTGCCCCGTCGGCTGAGCCGCTGCCCGCCGACCTGCCGGCCCCGGCCGCCGACGGCGCCCGCCCCCTGGCAGACCGGTTCGGCCGCGTCGCACGAGATCTCCGCGTCAGCCTCACCGACAGGTGCAACCTGCGGTGCACCTACTGCATGCCGGCCGAAGGGCTGGACTGGCTGCCGACCGAAGACACCCTGAACGACGACGAAGTGATCCGCATGATCACCATCGCCGTCGAAAAGCTCGGCATCCGGCAGATCCGCTTCACCGGCGGCGAACCGCTGCTGCGTAAGTCACTGGAAAAAATCATCGCCGCCACTAAAGAGCTGACCACCGACGAAGGCAAGTCGGTGGGCACCGCGATGACCACCAACGGCATGGGGCTCGCGCGTCGGGCGCAGAAGCTCGCCGACGCGGGCCTCGACCGCGTCAACATCTCCTTGGACACCCTCGACCCGGAGCTCTACGCGCGCCTGACCCGGCGCGACCG
>CALZCR010000350.1 GCA_945631445.1 uncultured Corynebacterium sp.
CTCCTAGCCGAAAAGGGGTCTTAGATTTCCTCAACGGTAGAGGAAACGGGGTCGAACACCCGCGATCAGTCTTAAGGTGAGGAAACTGTCTGGCTGTTCGTCGCGAAAGGTGCGCCACCGTGTCCCCATTGTCTTCTCCTCTTCGTCGAGTCGCCGCCGCGGCGGCCGGGGTGGCCGTCGCGGTCACTCTCGCTCCCGTGGCAACCGCCGCGCCGGTGGCTCCGGGCGCCCCGCTGCGCGTGTCCCCGGCCGATCCGAGCTTGCCGGGCATCCCCGCCGACATCGACACCTTCGCCTGCTCCCAGGGCGTCTCCGGTGAAGTCCGCCGCCAGGACGGCACCACCGGCCCGGTCATGCTCACCGCCGCGCACTGCGTCAACAGCCTGCACCCGGAGATGCCGTTCGCGGCGGAGGTCAAGGTGCCCAAGCACGGCGGTGACCAAGTCGTCGGCACGCGCGGGGCGTCCGGCGGGCCCATGGCCGAAAACGCCGAGGTGTCCTCCGTGGACAGCACCGTCGAGCTGTTCACCTCCCAGGACTGGGCCGTCGTCGACCTCGACCCGGCCGTGCCCGTCTCCCGGCTGTCCGAATCCATCGACTACCACGGCAACCCCAGCGGCGACGGCGTCGCCATGACCGGGGTCCGCGACTACCGCAACGTCCCCGGCGGCCAGGTCCGCGTGGACAACTTCGGCCACCCCATCTGCAAGGACGGCATGGTCTCCGGGCGCTCCTGCGGCGTCCAGCTCGCCCGCACCCAGCACGCCGTGTTCAGCTGGGGCCTCAGCTACGCCAGCGGCGACTCCGGCGGCAACAACTTCGACCCCAACACCGGCGAAGTCATCGGTGTGACCAGCCAGGGCGTCGGCCCCTTCGGCCGTACCCAGACCGCCGACGCCGCCCTCCAGGACGCCTACGGCATCCCCGACGGCGAGGTCAACGACCACTTCACCCTGCCGGAATCGGCCGCCCCGCACGACACCGACTTCCGCACCCTGGGCCAGGACGGCGCCCAAGCCCGCGGCTGGCTGGAACGCAACGGCTACACCGCCGCCGACGCCACCGCCCCGGGCGAACAGGGCACCCAGGAACCTGCCGCCCCGGCCAGCGTCCAGCAGCACACCGGCCAACTGCTCGAGCACGTCCAGTCCGGCGACGTCGACGCCGCCCTGGACACCGCCCGCCAGGCCGTCGACACGGCCCTCGGCGACGCGCAGGCCCAGTGGGCCGATACCCTGCCCACCCCGCTGCACTTTTAATCCCCGCGGCGGGCACCGCGTAGCGTGAAGCCATGAAGTTGTGGATGGACGCAAGCGCCGGAGTCGCCGGCGACATGCTGCTGGCGGCCCTGGTGGACGCGGGCGCGGACCTGGACGAGGTGCAACGGGTCGTCGACGCCGTGGTTCCCGGCGCGGTGCGCCTGCGGGCGGAAGCCGTGCGGCGCGCCGGGCAACGCGCGCTCAAAGTCCATGTCGACGCCACCGACGAAGGCCAGCCGCCCCGCACCTGGACGACGATTCGTGCCTTGTTGAATGAGGCGGCCCTCCCGGAGCGCACCCGCGCCGACGCCCTGGTCGTCTTTGAGCTGATCGCCCACGCGGAGGCCACGGTGCATGGCGTGGACGCGGAGACCATTCATTTCCACGAGGTCGGCGCGCTGGATTCCCTGGCCGACGTGGTCGGAGTGTGCGAGGCCATCCGGCAGCTGGGGGTCACGCACATCAGCTCCTCCCCGGTGGCGGTCGGTTTCGGTCGCATCACCGCCGCGCACGGCGACATCCCCGTGCCTGTGCCGGCGGTGGCGCAGCTGCTGCTCGGGTGGCCGACGGCCTCCGGCGCGCTCATCGGTTCAGACCGCCCGGTGGGGGAGTTGACGACCCCCACCGGCGCCGCGCTCATCCGCCACTTCGCCGCGCAGGCGGGCCCGCTTCCCGACGGCACGGTCACCGGCGTCGGCGTGGGCGCGGGCACGAAAGACACCCCGGGGCGCCCGAACGTCACCCGTGTCTTCGTGCTTGCCGACGACCGCCCCAACCCCGACACCGGCAGGTTGGTGCAGATGGAGGCGAACGTCGACGACCTGGATCCCCGACTGTGGCCGGGGGTGCTGCAGGCGCTGCTGGACGCCGGCGCCCGCGACGCGTGGCTGACACCCATCCTGATGAAGAAGGGGCGACCCGCCCACACCGTGCACGTGCTGGCCGACGAGACGGACGCGGAGAAGATCCGCCGAACGCTGTTCCACGCCACCACCACATTCGGCGTGCGCTGGTGGCCCGTGCAGCGAGAGGGGCTCGACCGGCGGTGGGAGAGCATCGACGTCGAGGGGCATGAGGTCCGGGTCAAGATCGGCTCCCGCGACGGCACGGAACAGACCCGCCAACCCGAGTTCGACGACGTCGCGGCCGCCGCCCGAGCGTTGGGGTTCAGCCAAGCGGAAGTGCTGCGCCGGGCACAGGGGCAGGGTTAGAGGGCGGTGCCGGTCGTCGGTACGCTCAGTGAGCTGAAGTCGACGCCTTCGTGGCGCAGCAGCCAGATTTTGGCGGCCATGCCGCCGCTGTAGCCGGTCAGGGAACCGTCGGCGCCGACGACGCGGTGGCACGGCACGATGATCGAGACGGGGTTGTGCCCCACCGC
>CALZCR010000351.1 GCA_945631445.1 uncultured Corynebacterium sp.
CGTACGCGCGCTGGTGCTGCGCGGCGAAGGAAAGGGGTTCAGCGCCGGACGCAACATCAAGGGCCTGGACCCGGCGGACGACGATGCCACCGATTACCTGGCCAACAAGGTCACGCCGGTGCTCAAGCAGATGAGTCAGTTCCCGGCACCGACGTTCGCCGCCGTCCACGGCGCCTGCCTGGGCGTGGGCCTGGGCCTGGCGATCGCCACCGACGTCGTCTACGTCGCCGAGGATGCCAAGATCGGCTCGCCCTTCGCCAACTTGGGCGCGACCTTGGATTCCGGCGGCCACCACCTGTTCACCGAGCGCCTCGGCGCGCACCGCACGATGGACCTGATCATCACCGGCGACCTGCTCTCCGGCGCCGAGGCGGTGCAGGCGGGGTTGTTCTCCCGCGCGGTGCCGGCCGAGGAGCTGGTGGATTTCACCCGCCAGCGCGCGGCCTCCGCCGCCCGGGGCGCCACCCAGGCGTTTTTGGCCAGCCGCCGGCTCGTCCACGACATCCGCGACGAATCCGTGGGCCTGTGGGCCAGCGTCGACAAGGAAAACGTCGAGCAGGGCCAACTGTGCTCCACCGAGGACTACGCCGAAGGCTTCGCGGCCTTCAACGCCAAGCGCGTGCCCGTGTTCGCGGGCCGCTGACCCGCCCACCACCATCCACCCGTCCTTTTCATTTTCATTCCTGAGCCTGTTTTAGCGAGGAGAGTTTCCGTTCATGAGTAACCCGAACGCTTACCTGGTATCCGGCCGCCGCACCCCCGTCGGCCGTTATGGCGGAGCATTGTCCTCTGTCCGGCCCGATGACCTGGCCGCCCTGACCATCCGTGCCGTGATCGAAGAATCCGGCGTCGACCCCGCGGCCGTGGACGAGGTCATCTTAGGCAACGCCAACGGCGCCGGCGAGGAAAACCGCAACGTGGCCCGCATGGCGTGGCTGCTGGCCGGCTACCCTGACACGGTCCCCGGCATCACCGTCAACCGCCTGTGCGCCTCCGGCATGTCCGCCATCGCGCAGGCCGCCGCCATGATCAAGACCGGCGAGGCGGACGTCGTCGTCGCCGGCGGCGTAGAGTCCATGTCGCGCGCGCCCTGGGTGACGGAAAAGCCCACCACGGCCTTCGCCAAGCCCGGCGCCTCCTTCGACACCTCGATCGGCTGGCGCTTCACCAACCCGGTGTTTCAGGCCCAGGAAAAGACGACCTTCTCCATGCCGGAGACCGCCGAGGAAGTCGCCCGCGTGCGCGATATCAGCCGGGCGGACGCCGACGCGTTCGCCGCACAGTCACAGGCCAGGGCGACGGCCGCGATCGAAGCAGGCCGCTTCGACGCCGAGATCGTGCCCGTGGAGGTCACCGACCGCAAGGGCAACGTCACGGTCGTCGACACCGACGAAGGACCCCGCCCCGGCACCACCGCAGAGGTGCTGGCCAAGCTGCGCCCGGTGGTCAAGGGCGGCGAGGTCGTCACCGCCGGCAACTCCTCCTCGCTCAACGACGGCGCCTCCGCCATCCTCGTCTGCTCCGAAGCTGCCATCGAGCGCTTCGGCCTTAAGGCCCGCGCCCGAGTCGTCGGCGCCGCCAACGCCGGACTCGCCCCCGAGATCATGGGCTTAGGTCCGGTCCCGGCGACCCGCAAGCTGGCCGAACGCATCGGCTGGTCGGTCCAGGACTTCGACGCCGTCGAGCTCAACGAGGCCTTCGCCACTCAGTCGCTGGCTTGCCTGCGCGAACTCGAGCTCGACCCGGAGAAGGTCAACCGTTGGGGCGGGGCGATCGCGCTCGGCCACCCGCTGGGCTCCTCCGGCTCCCGCCTGACCATCACCCTGCTCAACCGCCTCGAAGCAGAAGGCGGATCAAAGGGCCTGGCCACCATGTGCGTGGGCGTCGGCCAGGGCTCCGCCATCGCGATTGAAAGGGTGTAATTGACCATGACCGTCACCACCGCCACTGAATTCACCTCCCTGATCTTCGAGGAGACCGAGGACCGGGTCACCGTCCGGCTCAACCGCCCAGAGGTGCGCAACGCCATCGACGACACCATGGTCGCCGAACTCCATGAGGTCTGCGCGCGTCTCGAACAAGACCCCAAGATCCTGATCATCACCGGCTGCGAAGCACACGGCAAGGGGATCTTCGTCTCCGGCGCCGACATCGGCCAGCTGCGCGAGCGTCGCCGCGACGACGCGTTGCGCGGCATCAACAACACCGTGTTCAACCGCATCGCCGAACTGCCCTCGCCGGTGATCGCCGCCGTCGACGGTTTCGCCCTCGGCGGAGGCCTGGAGCTCGCGCTGGCCGCGGACTTCCGCGTGGCCACCGAGCGCGCGAAGTTCGGCCAGCCGGAGACCGGCCTGGGCATCATCGCCGCGGCCGGCGGGCTGTGGCGCCTGCGCAAACTCGTCGGCGAGGCCCTGGCCAAGGAGATCCTGCTGGCCGGACGCATCCTCGACGGCAAAGAAGCCCGGGACGCGAGCCTGGTCAACGAGCTCCACGCCCCGGAAGAGCTGCTCGACGGCGCCCAGGCGTTCGCCGACCGCATCGCCAAGCAGGACCCGCTGGCCGTGCGCATCTCCAAGGCCGTGATGGCCATGCCGGAGTCCGCGCACCCGGCCGTCGACAACATCGCCCAGG
>CALZCR010000352.1 GCA_945631445.1 uncultured Corynebacterium sp.
AGCTGCAGATCGGCGAGACCGCGTTTTTGGTGGTGGCGGCCGCCGCGCACCGCGGCGACGCGTTCGCGGCCTGTTCGGAGTTGGCGGACCGGGTCAAGGCCGAGGTCCCGATCTGGAAGGAGCAGGAGCTGCTGGCCGGGCCGTCGACCTGGGTGGGACTGGAGTGAGCGGCGGGTTAAGCCCCGAGCAGGTCGCGCGCTACCGCCGGCAGATCACCCTGGGCGGGTTCGGCGCTACGGGGCAGGAGAAACTCATCGACGCCCATGTGGCCGTCATCGGCGCCGGCGGGCTCGGCTCCCCCGCGCTGCTGTACCTGGCGGGCGCGGGCGTGGGGCGGGTGACGCTCATCGACGACGACGTCGTGGACTTATCGAACCTGCACCGCCAGGTCATCCACACGGTCGAGGGCGTCGGCGAGCCCAAGGCCCGCTCCGCGGCAGACGCCATGACGGCGTTGAACCCCCACGTGGAGGTTCACCTCGTGCAGGAACGGTTGACGTGGGACAACGCCCGGGAGATCTTCCAGGGCGTGGACGTGATCATGGACGGCGCCGACAACTTCGACACCCGCCACATCGCCTCCACCGCCGCCGCGCGCTTGGGCGTGCCGCACGTGTGGGGCTCCATCCTCGGCTTCGAGGCGCAGTTGAGCGTGTTCTGGGCCGGGCGTGGGCCGGTCTACGAGGACCTCTTCCCCGCTCCCCCGGCACCCGGGCAGGTGCCCAGCTGCTCCCAGGCGGGCGTGCTGGGACCCGTGGTCGGCGTCGTGGGCTCCACGATGGCGATGGAGGCGATCAAGGTGCTCACCGGGGTGGGCGAGCCGCTGGTGGGCCAGCTCGGCTACTACGACTCTTTGAGCGGGCGGTGGGAGTACATCCCCGTCGCCGGCGACCCGGCGGTCACCCGACGCCTGCTGGAGCAAGACCCGGCGCGCCAGGCCCCGGCCGTGCCGGTCGACGCCCCGGCGGTCGACGAGGTCGACGAGGTGCCGGATGGCGCGGTGCTCATCGACGTCCGGGAGCCGGAGGAGGTGGCGAATTTCGCCATCCCAGGTTCGGTGAACGTGCCGTTGGGTGAGATCCTGGCCGGGCGCACGCCGGCGGAGATCACGGGCGCCGGTGAGCGGGACGTGGTGGTCTATTGCGCGGGCGGGGTGCGCTCTGCGCGGGCGGTCGCGGCACTCGGTGAACGCGGCGTGGCCGGGTTGCTCAGCCTGCGCGGCGGGATCGACCGTTGGCTGGATCAGCGGGGTTAGGACTGGCCGAGGTGGTGGCGGCGCTGGAGCAGTTTGACCTGTGCGGCGAGCTCCATCGCCGGGCCGTCGACCGTCAGGCCGGGGGCCACGTCGGTGATGGGCAGGGCCGTGGTCGGGGAGGCGGGGGCGTCGAATTCCCGCAGCCACTGCTGCAGCTGCGCGGTGGAGCTGGCGTAGACGATCCGGCCCAGGCCCGCCCAGGCGTGCGCCCCGGCGCACATGGGGCAGTGTTCCCCAGAGGTGTACACGGTGGCGGCGGCGCGTTGCTCGGGACTCAGGTTGCTTTCTGCCCACTGCGCGATGGCCAGTTCCGGGTGGCGGGTCAGTTTCCCGTCGCCGTCGCGGTTGTGGTCCTGGAACAGGACCTCGCCGTCGGCGCTGACCAGCAGTGAGCCGAAGGGGCTGTGCCCGGCGTTGAGCGCTTGCTCGGCCAGGGCGACGGCGGTGCGGAGATGGCCCATGTCAGTGTTGTCGATCATGGGGCCCATCCTGACAGAAGAACGCCGGGACCGTGGGCAGAGAGGCGAGAAACAGAAAGAATTACTTTCACTTTTGTTTAGTTTCTGCGGAGCGAATTCCACCTCGCCACCGGGAATACATGCAGCGCTGACACAGGCGCGACACAGAGCCCGGGCCCGCCTGAAAATTCCGTGCTATAACGGGCCACAGACCATCCACGACACCTCCACTCCGGATGGTCGACCACGTAAGTTTCCATACGAAAGGCACTTTTGATGAGCACCATCACCTCTTCCGTCATCGAACTGGCCCAGCCGTCCATCGACTTCGTCACCAACATCTGGAACGCCGGAGTCGGCTTCGTCAGCGGCTCCGTCGACGCCGTGTCCTCCGTTCTTCTCTCCTCCTAAGAAATGACGAACGGGTGCTCCACCACCGTGGTGAACGCCCTCTTAAACGGCTGAGTTTCCCTTAAGTTTGCACCTCAGTTTCATATGAAATCTAAGTTTTCTGAGAAACTAGTGCAGGAACAATTCCGCCGTGTTATACAGGGAATTGGACTTTAAAAGTGCTTGAGGTCACCTCAGGCACCGGACAGATCCACGCAATGACAACCAGAGGTCGGCTGACGCACCCGCGCCACGCGCGGCCTGTGGCTCTTAGACACACTTCCGAAAGGTAATTTTCATGCCTGAATTCATCGAAAACGTCAGCACCCTCTCCTCCGAGGTCCCGGTCATCGGCAATATCACCGCTTTCCTCGGCGACCTCCTCCAGGCTGGCTACGACTTCATCACGGGCCTGGTTCCGGAGGCTCCGGAGGCCCCGGAGGCCCCGGAAAATCCGGACGCCGCACCGGAGGCCTAAGCCTTTCTGCCCCACACCGATAACCCCCATCTCCTTCCCGGAGGTGGGGG
>CALZCR010000353.1 GCA_945631445.1 uncultured Corynebacterium sp.
CACCATCGGCGCGGAAGCCCCGCACCTGGAGGAGTGGATCAAGCGCGGCTACTGATCCCGCTCCGACCGAGCGCCCCGGCCACAGTGGCCGGGGCGTTTTGTCGTTCATACGGCGATTATGCGCCCCGCCACTTAGAATCAGGGAAGTATTTCCGTCAGAAAGAGGTTTCTGTGCAGCTACGCACGATTGCTGCGGTAGGGGCCGCTCTCCTTCTCACCGGGTGCTCCGCCGCCGACGACGAGACCATCCGTTTCGCCACCCTCCCCGTCACCGACGACCCCGCCGAGGAAGCCCCGGGCCAGGCCATCGCCGAACTGCTCGCCGAAGAAACCGGCCAGGAGGTCTCCGTCATCGATGCCCCCACCTACTCCGCCGTCATCGAATCCGTGCGGGCCGGTCACGAGGACTTCGCCGTGATGAGCGGCTTTCCTTCCGCCATGGCCGTCAACACCGGCGAAGTCGACGCCCTGCTCTCCTGGCCGGGGCGCGACGGCCCGGCGTCGCGGTGCATCGTGCTGCAGGATTCCCCGTTGCGATCCCTGGAAGACATCACGCCTGAGCACACCGTCGCCTTCGCGGACCCGGCGTCCAGCGCCGGTTACTTCATGCCCGTCTACGCGCTGGATCAGGCGGGATTGACCCAGGGCGAGGACTACCAGGTCTTGTTCTCCGGCGGGCACGACCGCAGCCAGCTTGCTTTGAAGAGTGGGGACGCGGACGTTTCCTGCACGGCCGCCGAGTTCGTCGACAAAGCCGGGGAGGGGTCGTTTTACTTCCCCTTCGAGGAAGGCGAGACCCGCGTGATCGGGGAGAGCCCCGCGCAACCGGTGTCCGTCGCCGTGATCGGCAGTCAGCACATGAGCCAAGAAAAGCGCGCAACCTTGTTGGCGGCGCTGCCGAAGGTCTTCGCCGACGACAACCACGACCGGCTCGGCAGCACGGGCAGCTCCATCCCGGCGGGCGTCGATCCGCTCATCGAACCCGGGCGGGAGCACTTCCAAAAGCTGGCCGATATCGCGGAGGTCGCAGGCGTCGACATCTCCGATTTGAAGTAAACACCGATGATCACCGTCCGAGACCTGTCTGTCCGCTACGACGACGCGCTGATCCTTCACGGCGTGAACCTCGACCTGCAGTCGGGCACCACCGCGCTGGTCGGTTCCTCCGGCGCCGGTAAATCCACCCTGTTGCAGGCCCTCACCGGTTTCGCGCCGATCACCTCCGGTTCGGTGCACGTCGGCGGGCTCGACGTCGGCGAGGCCACGGCCCGCCAGCTGCGTGAGCTGCGTTCCCGGGTGGGCCACGTCTTCCAGCAGTTTCACCTCGTCGGGCGGTTGTCGGCGCTGACCAACGTGCTGCTGGGTTCGGCGCACCGGGCGGGCCCGGCCAACCTGGTGGGCCGGTTCCGCCCCGCGGACCGCAGGCGCGCCCACGATCTCCTGGAACGGGTCGGCCTCGCCGATAAAGCCGCCGCCCCGGCGCGCACCTTATCCGGCGGGCAGCAGCAGCGCGTCGCGATCGCCCGGGCGCTGATGCAGGACCCGCAGCTCATCCTCGCCGACGAGCCGACGGCCTCGTTGGATCCGGCCACGAGCCGGGCCGTCATCGATCTGCTCCACGGGATCGAGGAGATCCCGGTGCTGATCAGCCTGCACGATCCGGCCCTGGCCTTGGAACAAGACCGGGTCATCGGGCTGCGCGAGGGGAAGATCGTGCTTGACGACGCCGCCGCAAACCTCACCGTCGATCGGCTGGCGCCCGTGTGGGGCGGCGATGACTGAGGTCCTGCGCGCCCGGCTCGCGGGCAGCCTGGTTCTGGCCGTGGTGTTTCTCTGGGCCGCCGACGGGGCGGAGTTCAACTTCGCGCAGCTCGGCGCCGGCGCGGCCAACATCGGCGAGTTCCTCGGCCGGCTGTTCCCGCCGGATTTCTCGCAGTTCCCCCTGATCATGGAGCTGCTGGTCGAGACCCTGCAGATGACGATCGTCGGCACCACACTCGGCGCGGTGTTCGCGCTGCTCATCGCCTTCGGCGCCGCCGCCAACATCGCCCCGCGGTGGGTGTACTACCCCTGCCGCTGGACTATGAACATCCTGCGCTCCGTGCCGGATCTGCTCTTGGCATTGATGTTCGTCTCCGCGGTGGGGCTGGGCCCGTTCGCCGGGGTGCTGGCCATGGCGGTGGGCTCGATCGGTTCCGTCGGCAAGGTCTTCGCCGAAGCCATGGAAGCCGTGGACGAGGGCCCTATCACCGCGCTGACGGCGGTGGGGGCCTCGAAGCGGCAGATCATCCAGTACGCGATCCTGCCGCAGGCCGCGCCGATGCTCATCGGCTACACCCTGCTGATCTTCGAGAGCAACGTCCGCGGCGCGACCATCTTAGGGCTGGTCGGCGCCGGCGGCATCGGCCTGGAGCTGACCACGGCCATGAACCGCTACGAATACGGGCACCTCAGCGCGATGATCATCTGCATCATCGTGCTGGTCACCCTCATCGATCAGGTCAGCGCGGTCATCCGGCGACGGATCAGTTGAGGGGGTATACGTCATTGGTCTTGCTGTGAAAATTTTGCTCGTCAGCTTACCCCTAACTGGATTGAATCTAGCCGTTTCCTCTCATTT
>CALZCR010000354.1 GCA_945631445.1 uncultured Corynebacterium sp.
AGGTCGTCGACGTCGTAGAACTCCATCTGGGCGGTGAAGCCGAAGCGGTCCCGGAGCGGGCCGGTGAGCATGCCTGCGCGGGTCGTGGCCCCCACCAGGGTAAAGGGAGGGATCTCCAGCGGGATCGACGTCGCCCCCGGGCCCTTGCCCACGATGACGTCGATGCGGAAGTCCTCCATCGCCATGTAGAGCATCTCCTCCGCCGGGCGGGCGATGCGGTGGATCTCGTCGATGAACATCACGTCGCCTTCGACGATGTTGGACAACATCGCCGCCAGATCACCGGCCCGTTCCAGGGCCGGCCCGGAGGTCATGCGCAGGCTCGTCCCGAGTTCCTCGGCGATGATCATGGCCATGGTCGTCTTGCCCAGGCCTGGTGGTCCGGACATCAGGATGTGGTCGGGCGTGACGCTACGGCGCTTCGCGCCGGTGAGCACGAGGGAGAGCTGTTCGCGGACCTTGGGCTGGCCGATGAACTCGTCCAGGGACTTCGGGCGCAGTGACTTCTCGACGTCGTGCTCGCCGGCCTGCACGGCGGGGTTGACCGGCGCGTCGTCTGGCCGGCTGGACGCCTGCCGCTGCAGCTCGGGCGGCAATTCAAATTCGGTGCGTTCCACGTCTGACACGGTGGTTTATTTCCTTCCCAGCTGGCTCAGCGCGGAGCGCAGCGCGGCGGCGATGTCCAGGTCCGGGTCTTCGGCGAGGATCCCGTCGACCACGGGGCCGGCGATCCGGTCGGTGAAGCCGAGCCCCACCAACGCCTCGACGACCTGTTCGGCCACCGCGGTGGCCTGGGCCGGCACGATCGGCAGTTCCGGGGCCTGGTCCGGGACGGGCAAGTATTCGTCGACTTTGCCGCCGAGTTCGACGACCATGCGGTCCGCCATCCGCTTGCCCACCCCGGGGATGGTTTGCAGGGTCTTGGGATCCTTGTCCGTCACGGCCTTAGAGATCTCCGCCGGCTGGAGGGTGGTCAGACAAGCGATCGCCAGCTTCGGACCTAACCCGGAGAGGGTCTGCAGCAGATGGAACATCCGGCGTTCCTCGTCCGAGCCGAAGCCGTAGAGGTTGGGCACGCCGTCTTTGACGGCGACCATGCTGGTCAGGACCAGGGTTTCTTCGCCGCGGCGCAGCCGCCCCAGCGTGGGCGGGGTGGCCAAGACCTGGTAGCCGACCCCGGCGCACTCGATGACTGCGTGGTCGAGCCCGATGCTCAGAACCTCTCCCCGAAGTGATGCGATCACGGCGGCGACTCCTTAGACGTTGCGGTGGGTTTTGGCGATCTCCGCCAGTTCTCGTTGTTTGGCTGCGGCACGCTCCTGCGCCTGCCGCGTGCGCGCGATGGTCGGGGCGCGCCAGCAGTGGCAGATGGCCAAGGCGAGGGCGTCGGCCGCGTCGGCGGGTTTGGGCGGCTCGGACAGCCCCAGAATGCGGGTGACCATCACGGTCATCTGTTTCTTGTCCGCCCGGCCGTTGCCGGAGATGGCCTTCTTCACTTCCGACGGCGTGTAGTGGTGGACGGGGATGCCCCGTTCCGCGGCCGCGAGGATGAGCACGCCGACGGCGTGGGCGGTGAAAATCACGGTGGAGACGTTGCCGCGCTCGAAGAGCCGCTCGATGGCCACGACGTCCGGGCGGTAGTCGTCCATCCACTCCCCGACCGCCTTGGAAATCCGCAGCAGACGTTCGCTGAGATCCACGTCGCTGGGGGTGCGCACCACCCCGACCGAGACCGGGAGCACGCCACGGCCGCGGCCGGCCTGGACGACGGACAGCCCGCACCGGGTCAAGCCCGGGTCGATGCCCATCACGCGCATGCCTTCCAGGTTCACGCGGCCTCCTTGCCTTTTTCCGCTTCAGGTGCAGTGCCCCACAGTGTAGCCGGTGGGCACACACTTTCGGACAAGCGTCAGTGACCTGCACATACGTACGGCCCCGGTGACCCATCCGCGTGAGTCACCGAGGCCGTGCCGGCACGTCTACGACGTCGTCGCGGCTAGGCTTCGGCCAGCGCCGCGGCCACTTCGTCGGAGACCTCCAGGTTGGTGTAGACGTTCTGGACGTCGTCGGCGTCCTCGAGCGCGTCGATGAGCTTCGCGACCTTCTGCGCGTCCTCGAGCTCCAGCGGGACGTTGACGTCGGCGCGGAAGTCCTGGTCCCACTCCTCCACCTCGATCTCGGCCGCCTCGAGGGCGTCGCGCACGGTGGCGGTGTCGGTGGGTTCGCAGATGACCTCGAAGTGCTCGCCGAGGTCGTTGACCTCTTCGGCGCCGGCCTCGAGCACGGCCATGAGCACGTCGTCCTCGGTCAGATCGCCCTTCTTGACCAAGACGTAACCCACGCGGTTGAACATGTAGGCCACCGAGCCGGACTCGCCGAGGTTGCCGTTGTTGCGGGTCATCGCGGTGCGCACCTCGGTGGCTGCGCGGTTGCGGTTGTCGGTCAGGCACTCGACCAGGATCGCCACGCCGGCCGGTCCGTAGCCTTCGTACATGATGGTCTCCCAGTCGGCGCCGCCCTCTTCTTCACCGGCGCCGCGCTTGCGGGCGCGCTCGATGTTGTCGTTGGGCACCGAGGCCTTCTTGGCCTGCCGGATCATGTCGTCCAAGGTCGG
>CALZCR010000355.1 GCA_945631445.1 uncultured Corynebacterium sp.
CTCAGAAACTCGCCGACGCCCGCGTACTGGTCGTCGGCGCCGGCGGCCTCGGCTGTCCCGCCATGCAGTCGCTGGCCGCCGTCGGCGTCGGCAAGATCCTGCTGTACGACGACGACGTCGTCGACCTGACCAACATCCACCGCCAGATCCTCTTCGGCGCGGGTGACGTGGGGCGTCGCAAAGTCGACGCCGCTGCGGAGCGGCTGCGCCAGATTCAACCGGGGATCGAGATCGACGCCGTGCACGCACGCCTGACGCCGGACAATATCCTCTCGGCGCTGGCCGGGGTCGACCTGGTCCTCGACGGCTCCGACACCTTCGCCACGAAGTACCTCGTCGCCGACGCCGCCGAGATCACCGGCACGCCGTTGATCTGGGGCACCGTGCTGCGCTACGCCGGGCAGGTCGCGCTGTGGCACTCCGGCCCGGGCGTGGACGGCGGCGTGAGCCTGCGCGACTTCTTTCCCACCCAGCCGGCCGCGGACTCCACGCCGGACTGCGCCACCGCCGGCGTGCTCGGGGTGACCACCTCAGTGGTGGGCAACCTCATGGCCACCGAGGCGATCAAACACCTCACCGGACTCGGTGAAAGCGTGCCCGGCCGCGTCTACGGCTACGACGCCCTGGGCACCTCCCTGCGCTCTTTCACCGTGCGCGCCGACCCGGCGCGCCTGCCCGTCACCGAGCTGGAGGATTTCTACGGGGCGGGCGCCTGCGCCGCTCCCCCGGCGCCGGAGAGAGATCCGGAGGTGCCACGGCTGTTGGAGTTGGTGCGGGAGGGCCGGGCGCGGGCGCTGGACGTCCGGGAGCCGCATGAGAAGTTGCTCGCGGACCTGCCGTCGGGCGCGGATCTGCACCTGCCGGTCTCGGAAGCTAGTCCGGAGCGGGTGACGGCTCTGCTGGCAGACGTCGCCGTTCCCGTGGTGGTCTATTGTGCCTCGGGCAGGCGCAGCGCGGAGTTCGTCGGCGTCCACGCCGATCTGGTCTCCACGGAGTTGCTCAGCCTGCCGGGCGGGGTCGACGGGCTCTGACGGCCTGCCTGGTCACTATGCGCGCGAATAGTGACCAGGCGGGCCGCTACTTGCCGAATCCGGCGCGTTTCAACGCGTCGGCCATGGAGCCGCCGTCCTGGTTGTTCTTCTGCGGGGTGTTTTTCTGCGGGCGGCCGCCGCGCTGTGCGCCCTTGCGCCGCTCCCGCTTGGCGGGCGCGCGATCTTGGCCGGGTTCGTCGTGCAGGCGCAGGGACAGACCGATGCGTTGGCGGTCGACGTCGACGTCCATGACTTTGACCTTGACCACTTGCCCGGAGCGGACGACTTCGCGCGGGTCGGAAACGAACTTCTCGCTCATCGCGGAGACGTGCACCAGACCGTCCTGGTGGACGCCGACGTCGACGAAGGCGCCGAAGGCGGCGACGTTGGTGACCGTGCCCTCGAGGATCATGCCGGGGGTGAGGTCGGAGATTTTTTCCACGCCTTCGCGGAATTCCGCGGTGGTGAATTCGGGGCGCGGGTCGCGGCCGGGTTTGTCCAGTTCGGCGATGATGTCGGTGACGGTGGGCACGCCGAAGCGCTCGTCGGCGAAATCTCGGGGGCGCAGGCCGGCAAGCACCCGGGTGTTGCCGATGAGCTCGGCGACGCCTAAGCCGGTGGCGGCGGCGATGCGTTCGACCACGGGGTAGGACTCCGGGTGCACGGCGGAGGCGTCCAGCGGGTTGTCGCCGCGCAGGCGCAGGAACCCGGCGCACTGCTCGAAGGCCTTGGGGCCCAGGCGGGGCACTTTGCCCAATTCTTTGCGGGTGGTGAAGGCGCCGTGTTCGTCGCGGTGGGCGACGATGTTCTTGGCCAGGGTGGCGCTGACCCCGGCGACGCGTTCCAGCAGCGGGACCGAGGCGGTGTTGACGTTGACGCCGACGGCGTTGACGGCCGCCTCGACCACGCCATTCAGGGTGGTGGCCAGGGCAGTCTGGTTGACGTCGTGCTGGTACTGGCCTACGCCGATGGACTTGGGGTCGATCTTGACCAGTTCGGCCAGCGGGTCTTGCAGGCGGCGGGCGATGGAGACCGCGCCACGCAAAGAGACGTCCATGTCGGGGAATTCGGCCGCGGCGATTTCGCTGGCGGAATACACCGAGGCGCCCGACTCGGAGACCATGACCGGGGTGGGTCGTTTCCCGCCGGCGGCGGTGATCAGCTCGGCGACCTCGGCGGCGAGTTTCATGGATTCGCGCGAGGCGGTGCCGTTGCCCACGGCGATTAATTCCACCCCGTGCGAGGCCACCAGGTCGGCGAGTTCCTGTGTAGCCCGCTGCCATTGGTTCTGCGGCGGGTGCGGATAGACGATCGCGGTGGCCAGCACCTTGCCGGTGCGGTCGACCACGGCGCACTTGACGCCGTTGCGGTACCCCGGGTCCAGCGCCAGAGTGGCCCGCTGCCCGGCGGGGGCCGCGAGCAAGACGTCGCGCAGGTTGGTGGCGAAGACGTCCAGCGCCCCCTGCTCCGCCGTTTCTTTCAGGCGCAGGCGCACGTCCAGGCCGGAGGAGATCTGGAGCTTGGTGCGCCAGCCGAAGCGCACGGCCTTGGCGACCCATTCGGAGCGGGCGGTG
>CALZCR010000356.1 GCA_945631445.1 uncultured Corynebacterium sp.
TGCGTGCTCAAAGAGGGTGTTATCCAGGAGGTCGTCGTCCCGATTGTGCTCTTTGAGCGCCCGTGAAACTCCTTCGTGGCGACGTTCATCGGCTCGCCGGCGATGACCCTGATGGAGGGTGTCTGCGTCGTTGACGGGCGGGCGGTCCTCGGGCAGAACCGCACCTTGGATCTGGGGTTGTCGCGGGAGAACGCCGCGAAGCTGACCTCCGACAAACTCATCGTCGGGGTGCGCCCGGAAAACTGGGAGATCGTGGCCGTCAATGAAGAGGCCCCAGCGAAGGTGGCGACCGTGGCGTTGGACGTCGCGCTCGTCGAGCATTTGGGCGTCGAACAATACGCCTACTGCACGCCCGTCAGGGATCCGGGTTCTCCAGTGAAGGTGCGCGGCGAGCGTGTCACCGTGCGCGCCGGGAAGAACGCGGTGAAGCAGGGCGATCGCATTCACGTGCGCCCGGCGTTGGGCGGGGTCGTGTTCTTTGACTCGGAGACGGAGATCAACCTGGATTATCTGTGATCCCGCCGTCATGTGATCGCTAAGAGCTATCGCCGTTCTATTCCAAAAGTCCATGGTCAATGGAACAATGGACGGTAATGACGAAACGCGACAAAAATGACGAACTGTTGGCCCGCGCCTTCCGCGACAACGCCCCGCAACCCGAGGGGCAGGAGGATCCGGGCGTCGACTTAAGCGACCTGACCTCCCCGCACCAGCCGACGACGGGTGAATTAGACCTGTCCGAACGCGACAGCTTCCGCCGCGCCACCCGGCAGACCACGATCCGCACTGACGACGCCGCCGACGTCACCGAGGTCGAATACCGCAAGCTGCGCCTGGAGCAGGTCGTGTTGGTCGGCGTGTGGTCCACCGGCACCACCGCGGAGGTCGACGCCTCCATGAACGAACTCGCCGCCCTGGCGGAGACCGCCGGTGCCGAGGTCGTCGAAATGCTCTACCAAAAGCGCGACAAGCCCGACCCCGGCACCTACATCGGCTCTGGCAAGGTCGACCAGCTCCGCGACATCATCGAGGCCACCGGCGCCGACACCGTCATCGCCGACGGCGAGCTCTCGCCCGGCCAGCTCGTGGCGCTGGAGGACCGGCTCAACGCCAAGGTCATCGACCGCACCATGCTGATCCTGGACATCTTCGCCCAGCACGCGAAATCCAAGGAAGGTAAAGCGCAGGTCTCCCTCGCGCAGATGGAGTACCTGTACAACCGCGTCCGCGGCTGGGGCGGCAACCTCTCCCGCCAGGCCGGCGGCCGCGCCGGATCCAACGGCGGCGTGGGGCTGCGCGGACCCGGCGAAACAAAGATCGAGTCCGACCGCCGCCGCCTGCGCACCGAAATGGCCAAACTGCGCAAGGAACTGACGGGCATGAAAACCGCCCGCGAAATCAAGCGCTCCCAACGACGCTCCTCCGTCGTGCCGCAGATCGCCATCGCCGGTTACACCAACGCCGGCAAATCCTCTCTCATCAACGCGATCACCGGGGCAGGGGTCTTGGTCGAAGACGCCTTATTCGCCACCTTGGACCCCACGACCCGGCGCGCGCAGCTGGCCGACGGCCGTGCCGTGGTGTTCACTGACACCGTCGGGTTCGTCCGCCACCTGCCGACGCAACTGGTCGAAGCCTTCAAGTCGACCTTGGAAGAGGTTCTCGGCGCGGATCTCATCTTGCACGTCGTCGACGGGTCCGATCCGTTCCCGCTCAAGCAGATTGAAGCCGTGAACAAGGTCATCTACGAGATCGTCCGCGAAACCGGGGAAGAGGTGCCGGCGGAGATGATCGTGATCAACAAGATCGACCAGGCGGATCCGCTGGTGCTCGCCGAGCTGCGGCACGTGCTGGGCAACGAGGACGTGGTCTTCCTCTCCGCCAAGACCGGCGAGGGCATCGACGAGCTGACCTCCCGGATCGAGTTGTTCTTGAACTCCCGGGACGCGCACGTCCAGCTCGCCCTCCCGTTCACCCGCGGCGACCTCGTCTCGTATGTCCACGAGGTGGGCACCGTCTTGGACGAGGATTATTCAGGGGAGGGCACGCTGCTCGACGTCCGTCTGCCGCGCCGGGTGGCGCAGGAGTTGGCGGAGTTCATCGTCTCCGGCGACGACGTCGACGATGGGGTGGGGGAGCCGGAGGCGAAGCGGGCGTAGCGTTTCGTTTCGCCATCGGGCCGAAGGTGGAGGATAATCGGGGCTCGTGACCAATACCTTCGGCTGGGCCGTCCACGGCGACGGCAAGACAATTACCCCGGGCGCCGTCGTCGCCCCTGATGAGCGGCTGAGTTGGGGGCGGACCATCGGCATCGGCATGCAGCATGTCGTGGCGATGTTCGGCGCGACGCTGCTGGTGCCCACTCTGACGGGATTCCCGGTCAACACCACGTTGTTGTTCTCGGGTCTGGGCACGATCATTTTCTTGTTGCTCACCCGCAACCGGTTGCCTTCTTACCTGGGCTCGTCCTTCGCGTTCATCGCTCCGTTGACCGCGAGCCAGGCCAGCGGCATGGCCGCCCAATTGGGCGGGGTGCTGGTCACCGGCCTGGCGTTGATTGTCGTGGGCGTCCT
>CALZCR010000357.1 GCA_945631445.1 uncultured Corynebacterium sp.
TCGAGAGCCGAGGAATCCGGCCAGGACCAGGGATCCTGCGGCCAGGCGGACCTGGCGGTTGAGGGCCCAGCGGTGGGAGCCGCGGACCACGTCGCCGCCGGCGTTTTCGTAGGCGGCGGTGCCGCCGGAGAGCACCTGGGCGCTGTCGAGTCCGGCCGTGGCCAGGCGCTGGCAGGCGTCGCTGGCGCGGGCGCCGGACTGGCAGACCAGGACCACGCCGTCGGTGAAGCGTTCGGCGAATTCTGCGGAGTGCTCGGAGATCATGGACAGTGGCACGTTGTAGGCGCCTTTGATGTGCAGCGACTCGAATTCGGCGGGGGTGCGGACGTCGATGATCATCGGGTGCTCGTCGCGTTCGAGGCGAGCCTTGAGGTCTTCGGCGGCGATGGTGGTGATGGTGGTCATGGGGTGTGAGATTCCTGTCTGGTGAGTGGGGTTAGTTGCCGGTGTGCGCGAGCCAGCCGAGGTAGGAGCCCTCGAGCTCCACGACGTCGTAGCCCTTGCGCCGCAGTGCGGAGGCGGCGACGGAGTTACGCACGCCTGACTGGCAGTAGGAGACGATGGTCTCGTCCGCGGCGGGCAACTCGTCGAGATTCCACAGGACCCGGCCGCCGGAGAGTTGGTGGGCGCCCGGGATGTGGCCTTCGGCGTGTTCGGTCTTGTTGCGCAGATCCAGCAGCATCGCGCACTCGAAGCCGTCGAGCTCGTTTTGCGGCAGGACCTTCGGGGCGGTGGTCGGCAGTTCGTCAAAGGAAGTGACGTAGCCGTCGAGCTCGTCGACGCCGACGCGGAGGAAGTGCTCGCGGTAGCGCTCGGCTTCCTCGGCGTCCTTCGCCAGGACGACCAGGCGGGCGTCGTCGGTCTCCGGGTCGAAGACCCAGGCGACGTAGCTGGCGGCCTTGTCCAGGCCCGGGACGTTGACTGCGCCGGGGACGGTGCCTTCGTGGACCTGGTGGTGCTCGCGGGTGTCGACGATGGTCTTCGTGCCGGCCTCGATATCGGCGGCGATCTCGGCGCCGTTGAACTCCGGCAGCGGGGCCAGCGGGTATCCCAGGACGGCGGGGCCGACCTTGTTCTGGCGCTTCATGCGGCCGAAGTAGGCGTGGGCGTCGGGTTGGCCGTCGAGAAGCTCGTCGATGAAGCCCTGCTCATCGTCGTTGTCCAGGTACGGGGCCCACCAGGCGTAGGCGCGTTCGTAGCCGACGGTGGTCGCCGGCAACGCGCCGAGTGCCTTGCCACAGGCCGAACCTGCGCCGTGGCCGGGATAGACCTGGACATGATCCGGCAGTTCCAGGAAGACCCCTTTGAGGCTGCGGAAGATCTGCTGGGCGCCGACGAAGCGGGTGTCGACGCCGTCGGCGGCCTCGTCGAGCAGGTCCGGACGGCCCAGATCCCCGGAGAAGACGAAGTCGCCGGAGAGCAGGTAACCGGGTTCATCCGCGAAGGCGCCGTCGGTAATCAGAAAGGAGAGGTGCTCGGGGGTGTGTCCCGGGGTGTGGCGGGCGGTGACGGCGATGTTGCCGATGGTGATCGCGTCGCCGTCGTACAGGCGCTCGGCGTCGAATCCGTACTGCCAGTCCGCGCCTCCTTCGCCGGAGACATAGACCTGCGCGCCGGTGGCGGCGGCCAGTTCCCGGGTGCCGGAGAGGTAGTCGGCGTGGATGTGGGTTTCGGTGACGGCGGTGATCGTCATGTCGTGGCGCTCGGCGAGCTCCAGGTAGTCGGTGATGTCGCGACGCGGGTCAACGACCACGGCGGCGTTCTCGGCCTGGCAGCCGATGAGGTAGCTGGCCTGGGCCAGGTCCTCGTCGTAGAAGCGGTGCAGCAGCATGGGCGTCTCCTTGCTCGGTGTGTGGTGCTGATAACCACCCTACCAATACCCCGTGGGGTATGTAAATATACCCCGGTGGGTAGGTGGGAACGGGTGTCCTGGTGCGGTCGTCTGTGCAGCATGCGGTGGCTTTTATTTAATATTCATGACCTGTCGGGAGGTGCGGCGAAAAACCGCCGGCCTGGGCTTGTGGACACCCGGCTCACCGTCCCCTCGCGCCGCTTGCGTCGGGAGGGTCGCTGGTTTTAGGCATAGAAAAAGACCCCACGAGGGTGGGGTCTATGGGGGAGGGGTGGTCGGTGGCCGGGTTAGTCGTTCTCCTCCGCCCACTCCAGGACGTCTTCCACGTACTCGTCGAGCCCCGGCTTGGCGGGGTCGTGCCAGCGGGTGGAGGCCGCGTTGATGGGAAAGACATTGATGCCGCTGGCGTCGCCAAGTTCGCTGATCAGGGCAAAGTCGGTGCCGTGCTGGTCGGTCAGGCGCACCCACCGCAGGTCCAGCTCGTGGGCGATGAGGTCGCCGCAGGCCACACCGAGGGTGTGGATGATCGCGTCGGCGTCGAAACGCTTCTTCGGCTTGGCGGCGTGCCACTCGGCGCGGTGCTGCGCGAAGCAGCGCTGGATGGCCGGCAGGTCGTCGGCGATCTCGATCTTCCTCGCCAGCTCCCGCAGCTTGACCAGGAAGTCGAGCTCCTCGTCGTTGAGCTCCTCCAGGGTGACGGCGTCATCGAGCTGCTCGTC
>CALZCR010000358.1 GCA_945631445.1 uncultured Corynebacterium sp.
GCCCTGCTCCGCGGTTTCCTTCAGCCGCAGGCGCACGTCCAGACCGGAGGAGATCTGGAGTTTGGTGCGCCAGCCGAAGCGCACGGCCTTGGCGACCCATTCGGAGCGGGCGGTGGGCAGGTCGAAGCGCGCGGCGATGAGGTTCTCGTAGTCCTGGTCGTCCCCGGCGTCGAGGGTCAGCCGCAGCACGCCTTCCTTCTCTCCGCGCAACAGAGCGAGGATGCGGTGCGAGGGCAGGGCGGTGAAGGGTTCGGCGAAGTCGAAGTAGTCCTTGTACTTCGCGCCTTCTGCCTCCTTGCCTTCGATGACGGTGGCGGTCATCCGGCCCTCGGAGTACATCTTCTCGCGGACGCCGCCGACGAGGTCGGCGTCGGTGGCGAAACGGTCGATGAGGATGGCGCGTGCGCCTTCCAGGGCGGCCTTGGCGTCGGCGAAGCCTTCGGTCAGGAAGCCTTCGGCGACCACGTCGGGATCGAGTTCGGGCTCGGCGATGAGCCGGTCCGTCAGTGCTTCCAGGCCAGCCTCACGCGCGGTGTCCGCCTTGGTTTTACGGCGTTTCTTGTACGGCAGGTACAGGTCCTCGAGGCGGGCCTTCGTCTCGCAGGCGACGATCTCGGCGCGCAGGGCGTCGGTGAGTTTGCCCTGCTCCTCGATCGCGGCGAGCACCGTGTCTTTGCGCTCGGCGAGTTCGACCAGATAGGTGTTGCGCTCCTCGATGGCGCGCAGCTGCGTGTCGTCCAGTCCCCCGGTCGCTTCCTTGCGGTAGCGGGCGATGAAAGGGACGGTGTTGCCGGCGGCGAGCAGGTCCAGGGCGGCCCGGACTTGCTCGTCGCGCACGCCGAGTTCGCGGGCGATGGTGGTGAAGATCATTCGATCATTCTACGGCAGGGCGCCCGCGGGGCCGCTCGCCTACTTCTTCGGCTCGCCCGCCGCCTTCGTGCGGTTGCGCCGCCAGGCCCGGAAGAGCATCAGCGCGATAAGCCCCAGGGTGATCCACAGCAGGTAACGGTTGATCACCTCGACGACGTCCAGCACCTGCTCGCCGAAGCCATAGCCGAGCCACATCATCAGCCCGTTGACGGCGAGGATGCTGGCGACGTTGATGGCCAACATGACCCAGAAACGGATGCGCAGCAGCCCCGCCACGGCGTTGACCACCGTGCCGGGCACCGGGCCCGGCAGGTAGGCGACGGGAATCAGCGCCACGGTCCCTGCCAGCAGTTTCGTGGATTCCGAGTCCACCGCGCGACGAAAGATGCGATGCGCCCGCGGCATGTACTGCAGGGACATGTCGATGAACTCGGTCCCCCATTTACGGCCCATCGCCCAGTAGATCGGCATGAACTTCACCGCGCCGATCACCGTGCACAACAAAAAGACCAGCCAGTGGCCGTTGCCCACGGAAGCGTTGGCTCCGGAGACCACCGCGCTGGTGTAGCCGCCGACCATCAGGGTGTAGGCCAGCGGGTGCGACAGCAGCCAGGCGCGCAGCGGGATCAGCGCCAGCGACCACAGCCCCATGAGTAGCAGCGCCGCGAACAGGAGTTTGTCGGTGCGGTCCGGGTTGTCGAGGAAATCCGGCAATTCCGGTTCCTGCTTGTCGACGGAGGCGGCGGAAGCGGTGGTCATCGCCGCGTCGGCCGGGGCGTCGCGGTCTTCCGGGGAGGAGTCTTGGGGGAGCACCGCTTCAATGCTAGTGCTCCCCCGCCCCGGAAACGAGCCCCGACTTCAGTCCTGCGCGAGTGTCTCACGGTCGGCGGCGCTGAGCTCCACGGCGTCCAGCAGTTCCGGGCGCACCGCGCGGGTGCGCAACAGCGACTGGTCGCGGCGCCACCGGTCAATCAGGGCGTGGTTGCCGCTGGTGAGCACCTCCGGCACATCGAGTCCGCGCCAGGAGCGGGGCTTGGTGTAGCTGGGCCCTTCGAGCAGCCCGTCGGAGAAGCTGTCCTCTTGATGGCTGGACTGGTTGCCCAGCACGCCGGGGATCAAGCGCACGACGGCCTCGGCGATGACGAGCACGGCCACTTCCCCGCCGATGAGCACGTAGTCGCCGATGGAGACCTCGCGCACGCGGTAGCGGTGCGCGGCGTCGTCGATGACGCGCTGGTCGATGCCCTCGTAGCGGCCACAGGCGAACACGATGTGTTCCTCAGCCGACCAGGCTTGCGCGTCGGCTTGGGTGAAGGGCTTTCCGGCGGGGGTGGGCACCAGCAGCAACGGTTTCGAACGGTCTTCTTCGTCCGTCTCGTAGGCCTGCCGGTCGACGCCCGTCAACTCGTCGTGGCGCGGGGCGTCCACGTGCGGGCTGGCGGTGGTCAGGTCGAGGGTCTCGGCCACGGGCCCGGCGCCAGCCGCGGCGTCGTCTAACGCCGGGCCCCAGACCTCCGGTTTCATGACCATGCCGGGGCCGCCGCCCATGGGGGTGTCGTCGACGGATTTGTGGCGGTCGGTGGCCCATTGGCGTAGGTCGTGGACCCCGATGCTCAGGATTTTTTGTTCGATGGCTTTACCCAGCAGGGCATGGCGCAGCGGTTCGAGGTATTCCGGGAAGATGGTGAGGACGTCGAG
>CALZCR010000359.1 GCA_945631445.1 uncultured Corynebacterium sp.
GCCGAAGCTCGTCGAGGGCAAGGCCATCCAGCTGCACCCGCTGGCCTGTGAAGCCTTCAACGCCGACTTCGACGGCGACCAGATGGCGGTGCACTTGCCGCTGTCCGCCGAGGCGCAGGCAGAGGCACGCGTGCTGATGCTGTCCTCGAACAACATCCTGTCCCCGGCCTCCGGCAAGCCGCTGGCCATGCCGCGCCTGGATATGGTCACGGGCCTGTACTTCCTGACCATGGACAAGGAAGAGCACGAGATCGGCGGCGAGGGCGCCTACCGCCCGGCCGACGAGAACGGCCCGGCCCGCGGCGTGTACTCCTCCCCGGCGGAGGCCATCATGGCCCGCGACCGCGGAGTCCTCGGCCTGCAGGCCCCGATCCGGGTCCGCATCAGCCACCTCCGCCCGCCGGCGGAGGTCGAGGCGGAGCTCTACCCCGAGGGGTGGGAGCAGGGCGACGTCTGGACGACGGACACCACGCTCGGCCGCATCATGTTCAACGAGCTGCTGCCGTGGAACTACCCGTACCTCGAGGGCGTCATGGCCCGTAAGGGCACGGGCAAGGTCTCGATCCTGCTCGGCGACGTGATTTCCGACCTGGTGGACAAGTACCCGATGATCACCGTGGCGCAGACCCTGGACAAGCTGGCCGACGCCGGTTTCTACTGGGCGACCCGCTCCGGCGTGACCATCTCCATGTCCGACGTGCTGGTGCTGCCGAACAAGAACGAGATCCTCGAGTCCTACGAGAAGGAAGCCGAGGTCATCGAGCGCAAGTACTGGCAGCAGGGCAAGCTGACCGAGCGCGAGCGCTACGAGCGCCTGGTCGAGCTGTGGCAGGACGCCACCAACACGGTGGGTCAGGCCGTCGAGGCGCTGTACCCGGACGACAACCCGATCCCGATGATCGTGAAGTCGGGCGCCGCCGGCAACATGCGTCAGATCTGGACCCTGGCGGGCATGAAGGGCATGGTCGTGAACTCGCGCGGCGAGTACATCACCCGCCCGATCAAGACCTCTTTCCGCGAAGGCCTGTCGGTGCTGGAGTACTTCAACAACTCCCACGGTTCCCGCAAGGGCCTGGCCGACACCGCTCTGCGCACCGCCGACTCGGGCTACCTCACCCGTCGTCTGGTCGACGTGGCGCAGGACGTCATCGTCCGCGAATCCGACTGCGGCTCCCGTCAGGGCGTGCACGTCCCGGTCTCCGAGCGTCTCGTCGACGCCGCGGGCAACGTCTCCCACGTGCGCGACTCGCTCGTGGAGACCTCGCTGTCGGGCCGCGTGCTCTCCGGCGACCTCAAGGACGCCGAGGGCAACGTGATCTACGAGGCGGGCACCGACCTGACCGAGCGGATCATCGACGACATCGTCGCCCACGGCGTGGAGAAGGTGAAGGTCCGCTCCGTGCTGACCTGCCAGACCCCGTCGGGCGTCTGCGCCAAGTGCTACGGCAAGTCCATGGCCACCGGCCAGCTGGTCGACATCGGCGAGGCCGTCGGCATCGTCGCAGCCCAGTCGATCGGTGAGCCGGGCACCCAGCTGACGATGCGTACCTTCCACCAGGGTGGCGTCGGCGGTGACATCACCGGTGGTCTGCCGCGTGTGCAGGAGCTGTTCGAGGCCCGCGTTCCGAAGAACCGCGCCCCGATCGCTTCTGTCGCCGGCACGATCTCGCTGGAGGACGAGGGCAACTTCTGGACCCTGCGCATCACCCCGGACGACGGCGGCGACGACGTCATCTACGAGAAGCTGTCCAAGCGTCAGGGCCTGGCGCAGGTCTCCCGCCCGATGGACTCCAACCCGCAGGCCATGATCGAGCGTTCGCTGCAGGAAGGCGACCGCGTCGAGGTGGGCGACCGCCTGCTGCGCGGCGCCGCCGACCCGCACGACGTGCTGGAGATCCTCGGCCGCCGTGGCGTGGAGAAGCACCTGATCGACGAAGTGCAGGCCGTGTACCGCACCCAGGGTGTGGCCATCCACGACAAGCACATCGAGATCATCATCCGGCAGATGCTGCGTCGCGGCACCGTCATCGAGGCCGGCACGACCACGCTGCTCCCGGGCACGCTGGTCGACCTGTCGGAGGCGAAGCAGGTCAACTCCACCGCTCTGGCCGAGTCCGGCCAGCCGGCGGAGCTGCGCTCCGAGATCATGGGCATCACCAAGGCCTCCCTGGCCACCGAGTCCTGGCTGTCGGCCGCCTCCTTCCAGGAGACGACCCGCGTCCTGACCGACGCGGCGATCAACAAGCGCTCCGACCAGCTGCTCGGCCTCAAGGAGAACGTGATCATCGGTAAGCTGATCCCGGCCGGAACCGGCATCTCGCGCTACCGCAACATCACGGTCAACCCGACTGAGGCAGCCCGCAACGCCGCCTACTCGATCCCGACGTACGGGGAATCGATCTACGGCGACGAAGGCTACGGCGAATTCACCGGCGCTTCCGTGCCGCTGGACGAGGCCTTCGACCTCTAAGGCGACCGGCTGTCTGGCTGGCCTGGTCTGCCGAAGACGATCGGCCCCGCCCCCCTGTTTCACGGGGGGGTGTTCCTATATAGTTTGTCAACCTTG
>CALZCR010000360.1 GCA_945631445.1 uncultured Corynebacterium sp.
AATGGTGGGTGCCGGGGAATGCGTTGATCACGGCCAGCCGGTCGATCACGTACCCTGCCCGCAGCCACGCCTTGACGTCGCGGGTGAAGGTCGCCGGGTCACAGCCGACGTGGATGACGCGGGCGGGCTTGTCCTGCGCGGTCAGCTCCACCACCTTGTCGCCGGCGCCGGTGCGCGGCGGATCCAGCAGCACGACGTCCGCGGCCGGCAGGTTGCCCACCGCGTTGTCCACGCGCTTGTTCACGCGCTCGACGTCGTAGTCGGCCAACCCCTCCTGCTCCCGGCCGCTGGCCGCCTTCGAGTAGTCCACGGAGAAGATCTGCGCCTTGTCGCCGAGGGCGTCGCCCAAGGCGGGCACGAACAGGCCGACGCCGCCGTAGAGGTCCCAGGCCACCGGTTTCTTGGCGTCCGTCTCAAAGTCGTTCAGCCAGCGGCGCACCAGCGAGGTGTAGGCCTCCGGGGCTTGGGCGTGCGCCTGCCAGAACGCGGTGGGCGGAAAGGAGAAGGCGACGCCGTCGGCGTGCTCGGTGACGGTGCCGTCGCCTTCGACGACCTCGGTGAATTTCTCCACCCGCGACCCGCGGCGGGCCTTGCGGGTTTCCACGATGTGGCGTTTTCCCGCGCCGTCGCGGACCACGATGATTTCGGAGCCGGGGGTGAAGGTACGCGCCCCGGACCCGACGACGCCGTCGAGCAGCCCTTCGGCGACCTGGGTGCAGGCGACGTCGGTGACCAGGTCGTGGGACTTGAGTTTGCGGGTTCCGGCCCGGCCTTGGTCGTCGACGCCCAGGCGCACGCGGGTGCGCCAGCCGCGGTGCGGGGTCAGGTCGATGAGTTCCGGGGCGGGCAGGGTCTCGGCGTCGACGACGCGGCTGAGCTGGCCCAAGAGCACGTCGGTCTTGAGTTCGAGCTCCTTGCTCGGGTCGACGTCGCCGAAGTCGCAGCAGCCGGCGCCCTGGGCGGCGGCCGGGCAACGCTGCTGTCCGCGGTAGTCGCCGGCCTGCTCCACGCGGTGGACGTGAGCCCGGGCGAAACGCTTTTTGACTTCGGTGATTTCTGCCACGACGGTGTCGCCGGGGTAGGCGCCCCGGATGAAGACGACGCGGCCGTCAGTCTCCCGGGCGATGGCTTCACCGCCGTGCGCCATCCGGGTGGCGGTCAGGGTGCGGGTGTCGCCGGTTTTCACGGCGGGGGTGGTCTCGCTCACGAGCGGGGCTCCGTTTCTGGGAAAGGTGGTGCTGTGCGGCGTCCGGGTCGGCGGTTGGGGCGGTGCGGGGAGTCGTCGGTGACGACCGGGGTCGTCGGGGGCTTCTCCTGCACTGCGGCATCGGCGGCGAAGCGGTGGGCTCGGCGCGTCATCTGGGGGATGCGCGGGGCGACGAGCGCATTGGTCGCATCAGTGTCGTGGAAACTATTGTGCATGAGCAAAAGCGGAATGCAGGTATGCCCCGCCCACAAAGACGAGGACGGTCGACTACTTATTCTCCGGCGGGGTCTGCTGGTTGAGGTTGCGCAGCGCCTGGGCGGCCTCCCGGACGGCGTCGCTTTGTTGCGCGTTCTGCGCGGCTTGCTGATTGGTCTGGTTCTGCTGGGCGCGCTGTTCCATGGCCTTCTTCACCTGCTCCACGAGCGGGGCGGGCATGACCACGGGCAGGGAATTTCCGGCCAGGATCGGGTCGTTGCCCCGGTAGACGAAGGTGCGGGCGGCGATGTCGCGGGCGATATCGGCGGCCGAGTCCGCCTTGTCCTGCGGCGCGGCGACGGTCAGCCGCAACATCCAGCGGGGCCCGTCGATGCCGATGATGCGCATGACGTTGTTGTTGGCGGAGGCCACGACTTCGCGGCCCCAGGGGCCGGCCTCGAAGCCGGCGTCGCTGCCTTCGCCGCGCATGCCGTCGAGGATCTCCTGGGAGGCGGTCTCCCACTGGCCGCCCTGGGTGGGCGCGGCGAAGGCCACCGGGGTGACGCGGCCGGAGGTGGTGACCAGGTGCAGCATCTTGGGCCCCTTCTCCCCCATCTCCACCTGCACCTGCGCCCCCTGCGGGATGGCCAGTTTCATGGACCCGAGGTCGAGCACGCCGCTGGCGAAGTCGGAGAAGTCGAAGTCGTCGATGTTGACGTTGTCGCCGTCGAAGGGGCCGGTCGTGCCGGTGACGGCGTCGTGCTCGACGCTCGCGGCGGGGCCGTCCTGGACCGCAGCCCGCTCAGCCGGGGCGTCGGCGACCGGTTGCTCGGCGGGGGCCGGCGTCGGCGCGGCGGGTTCCTGGTCGTTTTGTTTCTTTTTGCCGAATGGCCACAGTGCCATGGTGGGGTCCCTTCCTCACGGTGATTGGCGGGTGTGCTCGGGTCAGCGCTCGCGGTGACGGGGCGAGGCTGTGGGCGAGTCCGCGTTGTCCTCGGTGTCGCCCACTGTATCCGCTATCGGGCGCCCGTCGACCCGTGCCCGGCGGCGCCGCGGACGGTCTCGTGGGGGTGGGGGACCACGCCCCACACCCCCAAAAACAAGCGCGGGGAAAGCAAATGGGGGGGTCGGGGGGCACCGGGGTGGTTATGAGGGGGGGAGGGG
>CALZCR010000361.1 GCA_945631445.1 uncultured Corynebacterium sp.
ACTGCAGGGCGGCGCCGGCCGCCAGCGCCGCCAGCTCGAAGGCGCCCAGCATCCGCCCCACCACAGCGGTGTCCAGCAGCAGATATAGCGGGGTGGCGGCGAGCACGCCCAAGGCCGGGAAGGCGAGGGCGAAGATCTGCCGGGCCGACACCTGCCCGGTCTCTGCCTGGGTAGGGGTCACAGCGACACGTCTGTCGTGGACAAGACCGTGGCGAGTTCCTCGAGAGCCTCCTCAGCGGTGCCGCGGGAGGTGTAGCCGGCGGCGGCGACGTGTCCGCCCCCGCCGAGCTGGATCGCGACCTTGCTGACGTCGCAGCGCGAAGAGCGCAGCGACACCGCCCACCAACCGGGGCCCTGCTCTTTGAGCACGACGCCCAGGTTGGAGCCGTTGAGCTCGCGGATATAATCCGCCAGCGATTCCACCGCCGACTCGGAATGTCCCGCGATGGTGGCCTGGTCGGCGATCAGCACCGCCGCGTTGAATCCACCGGCCTCGACCATGCGGGCGTCAGCCAGCACGGCGCCGACCATCTGCAGGTCCGCCACCGAGGTCGAGTCCACCAGGTCGGCGGCGATGCGGCGCGGGTCGAGCCCGTAGGACATCAGCTCCGCCGCCAGCGTGTGCATGGACGCGGTGCCCCACCGGAAGGAACCGGTGTCGGTCATCAGGCCCGCGTACAGGCAATGGGCGATGTCCCGGTCCAACGGCACCCCGATCATCAGCAGCAGTTCGCGGATCATGGCCGTGGTGGATTCCCGGGTGTCGATCAGATTGACCGTGCCGAAGCCGGTGTTGGAGACGTGGTGGTCGATGACCAGCAGCTTCTCCTCTTCCGCGGCGGCTAAGACCGCGCCGGTCAAGGTGCCGGTCCGATCTACTGACCCGCAGTCGACGGCGACGACGAGGTCGTGCTCGCCCGGGATCTCCGTGGCCGGCATGACCCGGTCCGCGCCCGGGATGCTGAGCAGGTTGCGGGAGAACGGGACCGGCTGCCCGACCAGGGGGGTGACCGTCTTGCCGATTTTCTCCAGCCCCAGAGTCAGGGCCGTGACGGAGCCGATGGCGTCCGCGTCCGGGCGCAGATGCCCGACCACCGCGACAGTCTTGGCTACGGCGAGTTTATGCGCCGCCCGCGCGTACCGGGCGGCCCTCTCAGCGGCGGCTTCCACTAGCGGTCCGATCCGTCGGCTACGTCCTCATCCGATGGCTTCTTGTAGGGGTCTTCGGCGCCGGCGGGGGTGGCGTTTTCCGCCAGCTTGGCCAGCTCCGCGTCACGGGCGCGGGCCTTGGCCAGCAACGCCTCCATGTGCGCGGAGGCCTCAGGCACGGTGTCGAGCGCGAAGGACAACGTGGGGGTGAAACGCACGCCGAGCTGGTCTCCGACGATCTTGCGCAGCTGCCCCTTGACGCGATTCAGCGCTTCCTCGGCGCCCTCGTGGTCGGGGGCGTCCTCAATTTCGCGTCCGCGGACGGTGTAGTAGACGGTGGCGTCGTGCAGGTCCCCGGTGACGCGGGCGTCAGTGACGGTGACCAGCTCCAGGCGCCGGTCCCAGTTCTGCTGATCGATGGCCGTGGCCACGATGGTCTGGATGCGCTTGGCCATGCGGCCTGCGCGGGCAGAGTCAGCCATGGGAGATTCCTCCTTGAATCGGACGGACAGATGACCTTTATCGTACCCGGCGGAGCAATCCGCGTCGCACACCGCTCACCGCCGCGGGCGGGCGGGGTTTTCTCAGCCGTGGGCCCGCCACACCGGGAAAGGCCAGGGGCGCGGCGTCGGCCGGGGCTCGAACGGATAGCCCAGGGAGACGTCCACGTGGCTGACGCCGTCGACGCGGGTTTCCGCCGGGATGTGGAGGTGGCCGTGCACCACGAGGCGGGCCCGGTAACGCCGCGCCCAGTCGCGGGTGGCGGTGGTGCCGGACCACAGCGCGATGTCCGGTTCGATCAGCCGGTGCGTCGGCTCGACCACCAACGGCCAGTGATTGACCAGGACGGTCGGGCCCGTGACCCGCTCCAGCCGGGCACGCGAGTAGTCCAGGCGTCGGGCGCACCAGTCGATCACGTCGACGTAAGGGGCGATGGCCAGCTCGTCGTCGAGGACGACGTTTGCTTGCGCCACCGCCTGCGCCGCCGTCAATCCGAGGCGGCGAAAAGAGTAGTCGTAGAGGGTGAACAGCGGACACACCGTCACGCCGTCGAAAACCGGGAACGCGTCCTCCGGGGTGTCGACGCCGATGGCGCGCAACTCCCCCACCAACGCCCGGTACCGGGCCTCGCCGTTGACGCGGTCGGAGGAACGGTTAAACAATTCGTGGTTGCCCGGCGTCCAGAGCACCCGTTTGAACCGCGCCTTCAGCTGCGCGAGGGTGTCCACGACCAGTGGGATACGTTCGGCGACGTCACCGGCGACGATCAGCCAGTCATCCGGATGCTCCGGCTGCAGCGTATCCACGCGGCGCCGGTTTTCCTCGAAGGTGACGTGGAGGTCACTGACGGCCCACAGGGTAGCTGGCATGGCACCGAGTGT
>CALZCR010000362.1 GCA_945631445.1 uncultured Corynebacterium sp.
GCCGCACTGATGACTGACAAGGGCATCGCCGGCGACGACACCGTCGTCATCTACGGCGACAAGGCCAACTGGTGGGCCTGCTACACCCTCTGGGTCTTCGAGCTCTTCGGCCACCCCGACGTCCGCCTGCTCGACGGCGGCCGCGACGCCTGGATGGGCGAAGAACGCGAAACCTCCTTCTCCGTGCCCGACTACCGGGCGAAGCCCTACCCCGTCGTCGAACGCAACGACGCCGACTTCCGCATCTTCGTCGACGAACTACGCGACCTGGTCGGTGGCCCGACCACCATCCTCGACGCCCGCGGCGAACTGGAGTACACCGGCGAATCCCTCGGCATCGAGGGCGAAGGCGCCGCCGGCGTGCTGCGCGGCGGCCACATTCCGGGCGCGCTGAGCTACCCCTGGGGACGCAGCGTCTATCCGAACGCGCGTTTCCGTCCGCGCCAGGACATCGAGAACGCCTACTCCGCCCTGGACAAGAACAACCACACGATCGCCTACTGCCAATTGGGCGACCGTTCCGCGCACACGTGGTTCGTGCTCAAGTACCTGTTGGGCTTCGACAACATCCGCAATTACGACGGGTCTTGGGCGGAATGGGGCAACATGGTGCGGGTGCCCATCACTCAGGGCGACCGCCCGTGAGCTGGTTTTTCCAACAAAACCAGTGGGACACGCGAGACCTGATGAAAGGCTCACGTTTTTGTGTGCAAGAATAGTTTTGATTGAAACACGATCCCAGGAGGGGTACCCAAGTGGCAGTTGAGACCAAGCAGATCACCAAGGTCTTGGTGGCGAACCGCGGCGAAATCGCGATCCGCATTTTCCGCGCGGCCAAAGACGCGGGCATCGCGTCCGTGGCCGTGTACGCAGAGCCCGACGCGGACGCCCCGTTCGTCGGCATGGCCGACGAGGCGTTCGCCCTCGGCGGGCAGACCTCTGCGGAGTCGTACCTGGCGATCGACAAGATCATCGACGCCGCCGCCAAGTCCGGCGCCGACGCGGTTCACCCCGGCTACGGCTTCCTCGCCGAAAACGCCGACTTTGCGCAGGCCGTCATCGACGCCGGCCTGATCTGGATCGGCCCTCCCCCGCAGGCCATCCGCGACTTGGGCGACAAGGTCACCGCCCGACACATCGCCGAGCGTGCCGACGCCCCGATGGCCCCGGGCACCAAGGACCCCGTCTCTGACACGGACGAGGTCGTCGCCTTCGCCGAGGAGCACGGCCTGCCCATCGCCATCAAGGCCGCCCACGGCGGCGGCGGCCGCGGCATGAAGGTCGCCTACACCAAGGAAGAGATCCCGGAGCTCTACGAGTCCGCCACCCGTGAGGCGCTGGCCGCCTTCGGCCGCGGCGAGTGCTTCGTCGAGCGCTACCTGGACAAGGCCCGCCACGTCGAGGCACAGGTGCTGGCCGACCAGCACGGCAACGTCGTCGTCATGGGCACCCGCGACTGCTCGCTGCAGCGCCGCTTCCAGAAGCTCGTGGAGGAGGCCCCCGCGCCGTTCCTCACCGACGCCCAGCGCGAGCGCATCCACTCCTCCGCCAAGGACATCTGCCGCGAGGCGGGCTACTACGGCGCCGGCACCGTCGAGTACCTCGTCGCCCCCGACGGCCTGGTCTCCTTCCTGGAGGTCAACACCCGCCTGCAGGTCGAGCACCCGATCACCGAGGAAACCACCGGCTACGACCTGGTCCGCCAGCAGTTCCTCATCGCCGAGGGCCGTAAGCTGGAAATCACGGAAGACCCGACCCCGCGCGGGCACTCCTTCGAGTTCCGCATCAACGGCGAGGACCCGGCCACCGGCTTCATCCCGGCCCCGGGCACCGTCACCAAGTACGTCGAGCCGACCGGCCCCGGCGTGCGCGTCGACTCCGGCGTGCGCGAGGGTTCCGTCATCGGCGGCCAGTTCGACTCCATGCTGGCCAAGTTGATCGTCACCGGCGAGACCCGCCAGCAGGCGCTGGAGCGTTCCCGTCGTGCGCTCGACGAGTTCGTGGTCGAGGGCATGCCGACCGTGTTGCCCTTCGACCGCGCGATCGTCCGCGACCCGGCGTTCATCGGCGACGGCGAGAGCTTCGACGTGTACACCCGCTGGATCGAAGAAGAATGGAAGAACGAGCTCGAGCCTTTCGTCGACCCGGACGACGTCGCCGAGGACGACTCCGAGCCGAAGCAGAAGTTCGTGGTGGAGGTCGCCGGCCGCCGCATCGAGGTCGCGCTGCCGTCCAACCTCTCCTTCGGCGGGCTGTCGCCGAAGAAGAAGGCCAAGAAGCGCCGCTCCAAGGGCGGGTCCGGCGCAGGCGTCTCCGGTGACGCGGTGGCCGCGCCGATGCAGGGCACCGTCATCAAGGTCTCCGTCGAAGAAGGCCAGGAAGTCGCCGAGGGCGACGTCGTGGTCATCCTCGAGGCCATGAAGATGGAAAACCCCGTCAAGGCCCACAAGTCCGGCGTCGTCACCGGCCTGGACGTCGAAGAAGGCAAGCAGGTCAACAAGAACGACGTGCTCTTCG